>JBJENY010000076.1:0-12651 GCA_051880435.1 Lachnospiraceae bacterium
TGCAAAATGAACCTCCCGAAACTGTTCCGGATTGTTCTCATAATCAAGCACTTCATCCCCAAACTGTTCACTGGTAAGGTCAAACCGGCAATTACCAATCACATTATAGCAATGATAATTACCACCAGGTCTTAAAATTCCATATACCTTTCCACCAAAAATATCCTGTGCAAGAAATGCGGTAATGGAACACTGTCCCATGGTCATATTTTCCGATCTCCAGTTATCCCGCATTCTTGGTGCACAGGTATCCGCACACCAGATATGAGAAAGGGCATCGTACAAATCAACAGGGGTATCGATTCCCTTATATTCGTCTGTAATAGCCTTAGCATCTGCATGCTCCCATCCCCAAAATTGATATTGTCTTTTCATTTTCTTCACTGTCCTTTTTCTGTCTTTTTCCTTTTTATTGTTCACTACCTTTTTTCCCGGTTGCAGTTTACAGTTCTGCTACCTTTTTCTGTTCTTCACCCTTTTTTGCCTCTGCATTTTTTAAATTAGAATAATCCACGGCATAGGTGAAAAAAACGATACATAAAATAAAATCTATCACCATCATCAAATAAAATAATGCCTTCAGTTTTGGATTTGCAGGAACCGTTGGTATCCCTGCGTGCATCTGTCCATCTGCATAATATACCATTACCCTTTGGTTGTTATCTTTTGCAGCAATACATTCATTTACCTTAGGATCATTCAGTGTCTGTAATTCATAATGCTTTCCTTCGTATTCAACCACAACCTCTTCCACTCCTCTGGTATGGCCTTTTACTCTTTTCATTTCCCTGGATGCAGAAACGACAGTAACCTCTACCTCTTCACAAGGTACCGAAACCTCTTTGTTATTTAAAAATACAACAACGGTTCCCGCTATCATCAAAATAAATAATATTCCACATATACCACATTTAACCCCTATTTTTTTCGCCTGACTCATATTATCCTCCTAAAGTTTATTATCCAGTAACTCATTCAGCGTTCTTGGTTCATAGTTCATCCATGGTTTCATACATCCCACATTGATTGCCTGTGCTTGCGATTGATACACATGTCTGCAATCATTTTCAATCATTTCAGACAGGCACTTTTGATAATAATTATCTTCTTCACTGTTATGTGTATGTCCATACAAAAGAATCGCGCCTTTCCCCATCCTTTTCCAACTGAAAATAGGATAATGACATAACACTAAACGATAGCTCTTACCAGCCACAGAATCATGAATTTCCTTATAATCACACACTTCCTCAAATAGCTGTTGATACCGATAATCAGAGACATCATCATGATTACCCTGTATCAAAATCTTGTGACCCTTCAAGGTTGAAACATAAGCAATCAAATCCTCATTTTTACCTCTAAAACTGATATCTCCAAGAATATATACCGTATCTCCATTTGTAATCTTAGTATTCCATTTATTTCTTATTATTTCATGCATCTCTTCCAAATTCTCAAAAGGTCTATTGTCAAATTTAATTGCATTTTCATGAAAAAGATGCAAATCACTAATATAATAATTCACTGTGTCACCCCCATGTATACGGGTATTATAACATTTTTGTATATTGCTGTCACTGTAATAAAAAAGCTTTGGTTACTGCTAGTGGAATTACAGCAGACGAAAAAAGCGTCTAACACTTTAAAAATCTTCATAGTGTTTGACGCCCTTTATAAAATTTACTTTTGTAATAAATTAAGAACATATTGATTTGTTTGATTTGCTTGTGTCAGCATTGCCTGAGAAGCCTGAATTAACAAATTATGTTTTGCATTCTCACTCATTTCCTTTGCCATATCCGTATCACGAATATTGGATTCAGAAGCCTCAAGATTCTCACCATAATTCAAATTATTATTTAATTCATACTCCAAACGATTCTCAATTGCACCAAAATTAGAACGGTTTTCATTAACAATATGCAATGCCTTTTGCACACGGGCAATGGTACTTACAGCTTCCTCTCTGGTAGTACATCTGGCACCTCCCAAGCCTAATCTTGTCAGATTCATCTGTTGCCATTCAATCGTAGTATCCTCAGTGGCATTGGCACCCGACTGAATAATGCACTGGCGTTTTGGAGGACAGTTATCATACTGGTAATCATACACCGAATGTATGGAAAAATTATCCTTTGCATTTTCATTAACATTTGTTACATCCACATAAACAAAACTATTAGTATGCATATTAAGTTCCGATTTTTCAAATACAGGTAATACATTTCTACGATAAATTGTTAATTCTTCGTTATAGGTAAGTTCATTTTCTTCATCAGCCTCTAAGTTATTTTTTGCATCATTATATAAACCCGAAACCAAATTTGTATAATCAATACAATCCACAAAACGGCTGCTTAATTCATCCAAATCAGGATTTACACCTTTTGAAGAAACAATACTTTGCATATCTTTAATTTTATCAACAATAGCATTTAACTGGCTATTTGCATCCGTAAAATAAGTCCTTCTATCTGTAAGATGTTGTTTATAATCAATATTTCCATCTTTATTTGATTGATTAATTGACTGATTCGTATCAGTATAGCCTTCCTGGTCAGAAATTGTTATTTTATCATAAACCTTCTGTTCCGTAATCTTCGAAAGAACATCCCCTTTACAGATATCATTTATATCTTCCATATAATCTCGAAGAATATTTTTTTCATCCTCAGTAAATATGCCTGTATTACTTATGTTATCATTATCAAACACTTTCTCTAATATAACATCCATTTCTTTCATATACGTAGTTAAACCGATTCTCTCCAAATCAGCAGATTCAACAGCTTCCAAACCATACTTCCGATTTCGGTTTACTGAAACGATTGTCTGAAAGTTGTCAACCTTATAAGTTGCATTTATGCTTAATTCAGGGTCAGCTGTCAAATCAATATTAAGTCTTTGCGTACCATACTCCACTTTTCTCATCATTTCATTCAGTTTTGCTGCATCAATGGTGGTTTTTAGTTCCGGTAAGTTGTTCATTTTATACACATATTCGTATGATATCACTTCATTTGTTAAGGTATCCCTTTTGTTGTTTACCGTTACTTCATCTAAAAAGTCATAATTTTTTACATCAAAATTTCTTCCTGTTTTTAACATATTCTCATAGGAAATATTGGAAGAATTAACTTTTAATTCAAAACAGTCTTCCAAAGTTTTTTTTGTTATGGGATTAGTAAGTGTATCGACAAATCCCATTAATTCAGAATCCGTATAAGTGCTATAACGCATATCTGTTTTTATGGTTCCAAGACTTAACTCCATCCCTGCATGAACCTTCTCATAGCTTGCTTCATCCGCCAATCTAAAGTCAAATTCAATCCCCGTATATTCATCCTTATAATGATATATTGCATCATGATCAAAGGTAATAGTACCAATTGAATTATCATTATTTTCTCCCCAATCCACAATCGGATAATCCGTTTCGACCTTCCAACTATCATTCGGCTTTACAGTAGTTCCATTGTGGAAATCCTCCCACTTTATGAAGGTATGTTTATCTCCGGTTGTATTATGATCATGTCCATGGTTGGCTTTGTCACGTAATTGCACACCATTTTCATCCACATACAGCGTGTAAAAATCTGCCACGTCCTGAATATCATTTTTATAGATGCCCCTTCCATCCATGTGCTCACCCTCTGTTACACGAATGGACTGTGCGTCATGGAGAATGTCTACTGCTTTTTCAACAAAATCTGTGGTGTACATTCCCACCCAATGAACCTCTGTATTAAACCATTTACCATTAATACCATGCTCCAAATCATTCATGGAATAAGCGTCCGATTTAAACTTAATATGCATTCCACGATAGTCAAAAGAGAGAACTCCCGGACTTGGATTTGCCGGATCTAATCCATTTACATCCTCCCATTTTACTGCCGGAATACCATTGATAGAAATACCGCCATTCTCAGCTTTCCATTTGTATATTCGTCTGGCATCTGTCGGCTCTGAGCCTTTAGGAAATTCAAATTCAATCATCTCACCGGTAACTGCATCTGTATGTTTAAATACGTGGTTATTTGCAAAGCATCCCTGAGAATCGAAACTCACACCCATTTCCTGCCAAGTGTACCGGATGTTATTAATACTGATTCCACCATATCCATTTACACCGGTTGCACCAAAATCATTAAACAATTGATAATCATCACAGGTTCCCCAAACCTCCGGCAAATAAGGCTCACAAAATAAGTATTTTCCATTAAACTGTGCACGAAAAAAAGAATCGCTAATCTCCTCCTTCAGTTGCTGAATCTCGGCATCAATACTGGCACGGTCATCCTCTGAATAGGTATCATTTGCCGCCTGTACGGATAGTTCTTCCATTCTATGTAAAATCTGATGGGTTTCATTAAACACACCTTCTGCGGTATGAATCAAAGAAATACCGTCTTCAATATTATCAGTAGCTTGTCTTAGGTTTCTAATTTGATTTCTCATTTTCTCAGAAATAGACAATCCCGCTGCATCGTCCGCAGACCGGTTAATACGATATCCTGAAGACAACTTTTCATTGGATTTTGCCCTCTTTTTTACATTTATGTTAAATTGTCTGTTTGCATTAGCTGCCATCATATTATGTGCAATCACATTCATGTCTACTTCCTCCTAACAGATAAAATAAATCTCTCATCTGTTAGTAGTATCGGGGAATCATCCCCCCTATACAAGGCACTTTGTTTATTTCACACATATTCATGTTAAATTTACATTCTTTCCCCCCAATAAAACATAAACGCTTCTTTTATTCTGGCATAATATGTCCTTCCCACAGGGATTCGTTCTCCATTACTAAGAGAAATCTGATTACGTTCTAATCCCTCTACATACCGTAGATTTACCAAAAAACTTCCATGACATCTTACTACCTCATCATCCATCTGCTTACTTATGGAAATGAGAGATTGATAAGATTCATATATCGCATCCTTTGTATGTATCAGTATTTGTCGTTGCAGCTTTTCAACATATATAATGGCATCCTGCAATATATATTGTCTGGTTCCATTACATATCAGTTCAATTTGATTTCTTTTATTTGTTTTATCATTTATTTTTTTTGCTTTTTCAAATGCACGGGGTAACATGTATTCCATATTGTTTTTCATAACAAAATAGCAATGATCCGTCTCATATACCTCCGGTGCAAAATCAATAATATGGGTGAGATAAATAACCTGACAATTTGGTTGTACCTTATTAAGCTGGTCTGTCAAAACAATTCCATCAAAATCCTGTTCTTTAAATTCAATGTCCATAATTGCCAAATCCCAGGTTTCTGTTTTACAATCCAAAATCTCATGTCGCATTTGTTTAGGAGGCAACAATATGATTTTGTCGCAGGATGGATTTATCAATTTCTTGTCACGCAACAAAGCTTCAACTTTTTCACATTCATTCATCTCATCATCACATACTACTATTTTCATTTCATTCCTCCTCATTTTTTGGAATGGATAACATCGCAAGGATTCGATAATTTGTTTCCTTTACAGACAAGTTAAAATCTCCGTTCCAATCTTCAATAATCTGATTGACCTTACCAAAATCAGCGACACTTTCGCCGGAGAAAAAAGCATGTCCAAATCTTTGCATCCGTTTCTCCTTCTCCATCAGTTCCATTTCCATCTGTAACAATAACTGCCACCCTACACACCGGACATCCAAATGAATCCACAAAGGTTTTCTCTTTTTTACCGTAATCAGTTTCTCAACATATGTCACACACTCTTGTAAAATATATGCAACCGGAATACCAAATCCCTTCGAGGCAGTAAATGGTGATACAACCATATCAACCATTACATTATTTTCCTTACATAATTTTTTAAAATAGTATAATTCCATATCCACATGCATATTGCCACTAAAGGGAATTTGCATAAAATCATTCATACTATTCTCGTATTTCCCAAGATATTTTTTTCTTTCCTCCACGGAAACATGATTTTTAGCTCCCTTTTGCAATGCCAGCTGATGATTCCACTCATGGCGGAGAAGTCGGTAGTTCTTAGTCAAATCCACCGCACTCTCATATCTCCTTTGCAGCACCTCATATTCCTTTGCGATTATTTCACGCCTAATTTTCAACTGTCGTACCCTCTCAAAAATGAACAATACAACTAAAAGCAAAAGCAGTAAAAATGCAAGTGTCAGCTGTGATACAGTAATTAATTTCATACCTTCCTTTTCAATGCAATGCAATGTCATTTTAATAAAGGAGGTAATCAACATATAAATCGTAGTAAATTTATAAAAGAGATTCCATATCGGCCGATTCTTTGGAAATTTTTGAATTAACTTTTTAAATATCGGGATAACTAAAAATGGACATATTAAATATCCTAACAATTTCCATGGATTTGCATCATGATATTCCATTTGGATGAATGCTTTATAAAAGAAATCATAATCCAAAATCATGTACATAGAACATACTATGATATTAACAGACCATGACCAGATTACAATTTGGAAATAATTCCGAAAAAAATCTCCATCCGCTAATAAATAAATTGTTCCCCATGTAAGCAATAATTCAAGGCAGGAACCATACACATATAAAATAGGGATATCCACTCTCAAATCCATATAAACCAAAACACATGCAACGATGGTGCTTAAACAAATATGCAGAGGAATAAACTTTCTACGAAAACGAATCTTATACAGTCCATAGAATCCGCACAAATAATTTGAAGCACCTATAAATCCCATTAAAATGGTCTGTATATCCATTTTCATCGTTCCTCCACTCCTTTCATTTTTTCTAATCGAATATCCATCACCAATTGTTTTCCCAAATCCTTAACATCCATATTTCCTTTGTATTTATCCACAATCTGATAAATCAGCTGCATACCAAATCCATGTTCCTTTTTTTCTTCTTTTATGGTTTGAAAACTATTTTGAAGGGGACTTAATTCTTCTTTCTTAGTATTTTTCATATGTATCACAAGATTTGAATTTTCTCGGTTCATTCGAAATAAAATCTCTCTTTTACAGCTCTCGTCTACCCTCTCACAAGACTCCATTGCATTCCGCAACAAATTGTCCACCAGACCAACAATGTCCTCTTCTCCAAATCCGGACAAATCAAACATATAGCCTTCTATATTCATCTTAATGTTACGGTTCACTGCCTTGTCTATGTTTTGTCTGATTACTTCCTGAAGCATAATACAGGTGGTATAAAAGGGATTATTAAAAGATTGCGTAGTTTCCTTTTCCTCCTCTGACCCTCTTTCCACAAAATGCTCCGTTTTTCCCTTCAACACTTCTATGTCGCCACGTAAATCTGTTAATTCCCTTTGAATTCTATCAAATTTCTCATAATAATTCTCTATCCCACTTTGTGTTTGTTTATGATTATTAAGACTTCTCTTTTCCCTCAACAAAACAACCAAAAGAATTATCATGATAATTCCAACAATTATTACAATAATTCCTATCGCATTCACAAAATATTGCATGACTGCCTCCGTTAATTATCAAATAGTATTCTGCATCTGTATCAATACCACATGCTCGTGAAATTGCATCATAAAACACACAACATTGTACCACAATCCGAAATGTATATAAATATCAATGTATATATTGTATTGAATTCATGCATATTTTACTTTTCGATACTATAAAAATGTAATCATAATAACCAAATAAGCACTTAATTTGTGAAAATAGATAAAATAATTACGACACCTATACTATGAAAATGTGGTAATATAAAAACATCGGAGAATAGTCAACTGAATTATTTATTTGTAAATCGGAAAGAGGAATTCTTATCATGGAACAGGATTTAACTACCGGTAAGATAACCGGGAAACTATTATTATTTGCCCTGCCGCTTATGGTTGGCAATGTATTACAACAATTTTATAATCTTGTGGACACCTGGGTTGTAGGCAGATATATCGGTGCAGATGCTCTGGCGGCAGTTGGTGCCTCCTATACCCTGATGACGTTTCTAACTTCTATCCTCTTGGGACTGTGTATGGGAAGCAGTGCATATTTCGCAATCCAGTATGGTAAGAAGGATTATGCCAGTCTAAAGAAAGGGATTTTCATATCCTTTGTGCTGATTGGAAGCATTGCAATCGGGTTGAATCTACTGGCTCTTTTTCATGTTGACCGGATTATCATACTTTTACGGGTACCAAAAGAAATACGGCAATTAATGAGGGATTATCTGGTCTACATTTTTATGGGAATCATGGCCACCTTTTTATATAACTATTTCGCAAATCTGTTAAGAGCTGTTGGCAATTCATTTATTCCTCTTTTATTCCTTGGTATTTCTGTGATATTAAATATTGTTTTTGATTTGATTTTTGTGTTGTTTTTCCACTGGGGAGTTGCCGGAACAGCGGTTGCTACCGTAATTGCACAATACATATCCGGTATTGGACTATTTGTCTATTACCACGTAATTTGCAAGGAACTAAAAATGGAACGACGGTATATGCATTGGGATGGAAACATCTTACGTAGTATATGCAGTTTATCTTTTCTCACCTGTCTGCAACAGTCAGTTATGAATTTTGGAATCCTGATGGTACAGGGATTGGTAAACAGCTTTGGAACAGTTGTAATGGCCGCTTTCGCTACAGCCGTAAAAATTGATACCGTTGCCTATATGCCGGTACAGGACTTCGGCAATGCATTTTCCACCTTTGTATCACAAAACTATGGGGCAGGGAAAAAAGACCGAATCCGAAAGGGAATCAAAAGTGCCATCATCTGCGTATTTATTTTCTGTGGAATTGTAAGTTCCCTTGTATGTATTTTTGCAAAACCCCTTATGGAGATATTTATAAGCCGGGACCAAATTGAGGTAATCAGTGTAGGGGTTAATTATTTACAAATTGAAGCCGCCTTCTACTTCGGAATCGGTCTGTTATTTATGTTATATGGCTATTATCGTGCCATTGAAAAACCGGAAATGTCATTGGTTCTTACCATATGTTCTCTGGGAACACGAGTTTTACTGGCATATGTGCTGTCCTCTATTCCGGCTATTGGCGTCACGGGAATCTGGGTAGCCATTCCTATTGGATGGTTCCTGGCAGATATTGTAGGTGTAGTGTATTTTTGTACAACTTCAAATCCTCTTTTATACCGCTAAATTGCTTTCTGTTTGTTTCGAAGGGATACTTTCGCTATATCCGGATGTCTCTCCCGATGCCAGGTCTTCCATCTCGGATACATTATATTCCCATGCATCTGCCAGTGCATCAAGATTAAAACATTCTGTCATCACATCTAAAATTGTCAGTTCTTTTTCTTTTGCTTTTTTGGCATTACGAAGATCCTTCAATTCTTTAAATACTTTATAGCCCTGGGTAACATTATAGTTTGCATCCTCTATCTCTTCCATCACATCTTCGATTGACCGGTCAATTGCCTGAATCTCAATCTGAAGATTCATCATATACTGTCCGGCATTCTGATAAAACTCCATCTGTTGTTTTGCAAATCCTAACCAGTCATTTTCTTTATGATCATATATGGTTTCTCTATAATCCATCTCCTGTCCCTCCATTTCCTCAACATCTGTAGCTTTGTCTACATTGCAGTCATACTGTTCTAAAATATGCTCCCGGCATACAGCCCTGTCACTTTTCCGATTCTCCATACCTGCAAACAGCTCCGGTAATTGACGGGGATAATATCTTCTTGTTTCAAACTTCTTAAGCTCCGTAAGAAATCCTTTTATCTTTGCAACATTGGCACTGTTACCTATCATCTTTTGGAAAAATTCCGTTCTGGATATCTCGTCCTTAATATCTCTGCGTCTCTGTCTTGCATCCTTAAGCATGTCCATGGTTTGAAGACCTTCCTCATCTGTCAAATCATATAATTCTACATAATGAAGCAGGTCACAAATTTCTTTTTCCACATCAGAATGACGCTTTGCCAAGTCCTCCTGGTATCTCTTAACATTCGTAGCAAGAAACAAATAATAATTGGCAAACGCATTCCAGTCTGTATGTTCCATGTTATATTCAAACTGAGGTTGCTCCCTCCCCGGTTCTGCCTTTGTTTCTTTCCCGTCAAATCCATCGGAATCCTTTATCCTGTCTGCTATATTTAATACATTGTTTAATACATCGGTAGGAACAGCCTCGGTACAAATTACAGAATCACATTCTGCCTGTGTTTCGGATACTCCCAGCATTTCATTTTCCATCTCCGCCATGTCTCCTACCGGAATTGTCAAATAAAACCTAGCCTTTCTTCCCGCACCAATTCTTTGCTTCGCCTCAAAAAGGGTAAATACACCGGCTTCCTCTCTATCCCTGGCTACAACTAATTGGTCACTTCCATTCAGTGTGTAATAGTTACCATTACCGTCCATAATATATTGCAATCCTAACTCGTTCCCCATACGCTTCCCTCCTGTCATTTGATAAATCCATCATACCATCATGCTAGGACAAGCTATGACAACTTCTTATAACTATTTTTAATTTAAATAATTATTTTTAATCTATAATCCCAATATATATGCTATGAAAAAAAGAGCAGACATTTATCATGCTTGCTCTTTTATCAACTATACTCTGTTTAATTTATGATTATATTCTATAAATACTTGTTTTTAAAATCCTCTATTACATGTTTCAATCCGATATCCAAATAAACATTTCCTCTATCAAGAATAGTCTTCGGAATTTCTTTATAATATGCCTCCGCAATACCACCGGTCATACATGCTATTGTATCGCTGTCACCACCAATGGAAATCGCTTTTCTTATTGCACTTTCATATGATTCCGATTCAAAGAAAGCTTCCAAAGCCGGGGGCACACTATAGGAGGTTCGACTGTCAAATACATAGTTTTCCCTTAATTCATCCAAAGGTATAAAGGAATACTTGAACTTTTTTTCAATATATTTTTTTATTGTTTCTTTATCTTCCTGCTTATGAGCCATAAATACAGCTGTTGCAATTGCCTTTGCACCAATTTTTGCTTCATGATTATTATGTGTATAAAAGCAACTGTCATCTACTTCTTTCCAGAGTGTTTTTAAATCACCAAAGGCATATCCCATGGCTGAAACTCTCATTGCTGCACCATTTGCATAACTCCTTTGTATTTTTAGCACATCACTTTCTGCCCAGGATGAAAACATTTGACCATATCCGGCATGGGGATATCTTCTGTAATACTGTTTGTACCACATGGCATAAGCTTCTTTACTCCCACAATCTGATATATCATCATGGATTAATTTTTCCGCAACAGCGATAGTCATCACAGTGTCATCCGTAAAATGGCTTCCGGATGGAAACAATGTAATTTCTTCAGTTTTTTCATTATTCCATTCCCTGGTAGAACCAATGATATCTCCTAATATTGCTCCTATCATCTGTTATCCCCCCCTAGATAAGCTTCCAACGTTGGAATTCATATTATCCCACCACAAATTATGAATTCATCTTTTAGCTGTTTTTTTTCATTATAGAGATAATTTTTTGAGAATCGATTTTATTTATATCTGTATATAAATTATTTACAAACATATCCAGTATCGCTTGGATAATCCACTCAAACCACATGGAGCATGATCCAACTTCACAATTTGCACTTTCTATTATTTTTATATTGCAATTAGGAAACTTCTTTGTTCCGGTAATATAAACCTTAATACTTTCAGCCAAATCCTCAACATATTCTTTTAATAGACCTTTGTAGCATGATTCCTTATTATATAAAATCGAATCCTCATATCCTACTTTATTTTTATTTGTATATGGTATTTCAACTTTCACGCCTGTATCACTACTCTTTTCAAACATTACATTCAGATAACCATATAATATTCTTCCCCCTATGTGATTGGAAATTTCTAATCCAATAGAAACACTTTTATCAAGGGTTAAATCACTATCATTATTTACTTGAAATAATAATATATCATCATAACAACCATTTTTATCATTTTCATCAATTGATAATTTTATTTTTATTTCATTATCATCCATTATTTTTGTAGCCATATAAATTTATAATCCCGGAATAGATTATGGACCTCTCTTTCGTATAACATATATTTTTATTATAAGGAAGAAATCTGTAAAATTCAACGCGGAGTTCTCCTTACGATTCCGCATTTTACACATTTTAATCTTTGCAATTATTCACAACTTATCTCCCCTCCTGCATACTTTAATTAAAAAGGAGATTTCTATGTCAAACGAATTTGGACGTTTTCGTGACGATTGCAGAAGACGTGACTGTTCACCTTGTTCACCATGTGGACATGAACATGAATGCAGGGATAACAGACATGGCTGTGATGACCGCAGAGATGACAGACGCGACCGAGATGGCCGCTGGGATGGCAGACGCGACCGGGATGACCGCAGAGATGACAGACGTGACCGGGATGACCGCAGAGATGACAGACGTGACCGGGATGACCGCAGAGATGACAGACGTGACTGGGATGACCGCTGGCGCTGGTAAATTATAATCGTTACTATTTTTACAATTTTATATAAATGTAAATCCCCGAAATCTCAAAAATTTCGGGGATTTCAGTTGTATAGACAACGAAAAGACTATTCAGCCGGAATCTTTTGATCCATCTTCATAATATGATTAACAAGCCAGC
>JBJENY010000077.1:0-12201 GCA_051880435.1 Lachnospiraceae bacterium
ACCGTATGTCAAATCCTGATATGCTGACAACAAGATACCTTGGCATGGTACAGGTAGCCGGGGTCAATGAGGTCGTAGCACTTTATGAGGTTTTAGATTGTCTTGAAGAAACCCAAGAAAAGAAACGAGAAGAAACCGCAAAAGAATTCCGGGAAGCAGTACGGTTATTTCATACCGGTGCACTCCCTCAGGCATTGGAAATTTTCCATAAATTAGAAGCAATTGATTCCCAGGATGAAGCTTCCCGGCTTTACGCTGACTATATTAAAGACAAGCTGGAAAAGGGAGATATGGAACATAATGTATTCCGGTTTCAGAACAAACAGTAAATATAATTTTGGTAATTTGTCAACGATAGGGCTTTCCACAAGGCTGTCCCGTATGATATGACAGGTTACCAAGCTGCTTTAACAACCGTTGTCTTAGCAAGTCCACCTGTCCGGTTCCACCGATTTCTTCCCCATGATGACAGGCACTCCGATACTCGGCAAGTCCGGAAAGATAAGTGTCAAACCGGCTTTGTCCTTTACCAAAGAGTCTTAGGAATTGGATAATATCCCTGTCATAAACTTTGTACATATTAAAATTAACAAAAAAATGGGAAAGCAGTCCATGACCCAATAGCCTGATTTCCAGCTTTTTCGCAAAGGAAGTTTTTCTGCCCTTTTTATCATTTAAAAAAGCAATGGTAATATGCATGCAGCCAATGGCTCCCTTAATCGTCAACGGCAACAAAGGTGGCAGATGATAGGTTGCGTTATATGCTTTAGCTGCAAGTCTGCATACTACCGACATTTCCTCATGGGACAAGTGCAACAGACGATGCTGCTTCATATGAGCCGGATATCGATGCAGAAAATGACGACAACAGAATATGTCCATTTCACTTTCGTAGGTATAATGCCAGTTTCTGGGATGTTCATGCTGTGCGGCTCTTTCGTAAATATAGGGATGACATACACTGTCCATGGCATAATGTCCCATAAATCCTGCAATATACGCATAAGCAATTTCCCGTTCTTCGCCGGAAAAGCCATCACTTACCCGCAGTAAATTTTCAAAGAACAGATTTGTCTTATATTCATGCATGACAATGGCAGGCTTTTTGCGTCCCAAAAACACATCCGGTAAAAAATAGAAGAACAAATCCGGTCCTAAAAGCCCAATTGTGTAAACTGTCTGATATTTCTTGATTACTGCCTTTAACTCCTCGTCATCCAAGGCCTGATATCCTTTAATTCCAAATGCAAAATGTGAATAAAAAGCCGGCATACACAGTCCTCCTATTGGATATTTCTTATCATCCTGCAATACTATTGTGTCTGAATTTCTCCTGCCATTTCAAATCCCTTTTTCGCAGCAATTACTGCGATAAACTCATTAATAACCGCGGCGGCAGCAATGGTACCCTGTACAATCTGAACCAAATCCGGTGCTGAGGAAAGGGTCATACAAATAATTCCCGTAAACACAAGGGACACACCAGAATGTGGAAGCAAAGTAAGCCCAAGGTATTTTTTCACAGTATCCGGCATATGCATAAGCTTTGCCCCGGACATGGCTCCAAAATATTTTCCAAAAGCCCGTGCCAATATATATACAAATGTATAGAGACCGGCACCAAGAATTAAATGATAATCCAAAGGTGCACCCAAATCAACAATTGCAGTAAGAAGGCATACACCAAGAATCGGAGAAAAATAATTAGAGATTTCCTCCAGACGTTCCGCGGTAACAAGATTAGAAAATACTGCTGCAAAAGAAACACCCATCAACATATAATTCAAAGTGATTCCGGAAAGTAAAAAGGTATTTAAAAGCCAGCCAATCAGCATAGTTGCTGTAATTCCACATAATAATATAACAAGAGTAGCTGCCTTTTTTGTAGTTTTTTTCAGCAACAAACCTGTTGGAAATCCCACAACCGCTCCAATGACAATAGGAAGAAAAATCATTACAGGAATCATATAAAGAGGAACTGCTCCTCCTGATACCTGCCTAGCTACTAAAGAATTCACAGTAAAGAAAACCGCTATTCCAACAACATCATCCAATACCGTCATAGGAAGAAGAGTGTCAGTGACCGGTCCTTTTGCATGAAATTCATTCACAATGGATAACGCCGGTGCCGGTGCTGTTGCAAGAGCAATACCTCCGAATACAAAAGCAAGATACACAGGGACATCCAAAAAAGCAAAAATCAATCCAAAAGAGAGACTGACAACCACAAAAGTACCTAAGGATTGCATCAATGTTGTAACCACCAGTGCTTTCCCATAGCTTTTAAGCTTTTTCCAGATTAGTTCCGTGCCAAGCATTACACCAAAGGCACATTGCATCCACATAATAATAATCTTATACCATGAGGCATCCATAACCGCCTGAGGCATCAGGCCAATAGCATGGGGTCCAAGCAGCATCCCCACAATCAGCCAGCCTAAAATAGCCGGCATTTTAATTTTTGTCATCAATTTTCCTGCAACAAAAGCAAGGGCGAGGGTCAACACCCAGCGCACCAAATATTGTATCATTTTATACCTCCTTACAGGGGGTCAGACCCCTTTCACAGTTTGTTCACAATTTTCGTCACTCTATTGCCAATTTTCTGGTAAAGACAAATACATTATGAGGTCAGCACCCTTTGTTTTTCACAACATTTCTGGTATTTAACAAATATCGCATACTTAACATAGAAAGAATGGATATGACTGTAATCAGTATAACCAAAAATACTAAAATCCATAAACGGCTGTCTGCCCATCTTCGAAATGGCGGATATAAGCCGAAAAATAAAAGTAATGGGTCTGTGCTATGTATCTATCCTTATAATCTTTGTTAGTGCTTTATTGCGATAAACCAAATCATCCCGTACCGTAAAGCCCTGTTTTTCCCAAAATGCATTACCGGATTGATTATGCTCAAACACAACAAGTGCGACCTTATTTATACCTAAATTATAAAGGGCTGTTAAGGCTTTATCAACCAGTTGGGACCCGATTTTATGATTCCTATATAGGGGATTAACGGATGTATGATAAATATATCCCCGTCTTCCATCATTTCCTGCCATAATGACACCAACAATCTCATCCTCTTCCGCAACAAAACACGTATCCGGATTACGGATTAAAAATTTCTCAACGCCATCCCGGGAATCATCCAAATCATTTAGCCCCATTCCCACACAGGAAGTCCATAAACGATATACACTTTCATAATCCTCTATTTTCATTTGGCGAATTTGCAAGTTTCTACTCCTTCCATTATGTGCATTTTTTTAATTGCGTAACACATGCTCCATTCTTATAATAATATCAGAAATAAATTTATAATCAAATTTTTTAATTACAAACTAATATCTCATATCTTTTCGAAGATTGTGTGAACATTTCAAAATGGGTTGTTTATCTTATAAAATTATGTTATGGGAATGTTTTCAAAAGAGTTATTCGAATGGGAAAAGAAACCACAAAATTCGTGATGGGCGAGATGCGGGGCCTGGGGGGCCTGGGGTCAGACCCCTTTCACAATTTGTTCACAATTTCATCATGCCGGATGATAGGTACTAACCACTTCCTGTACCAAATCCCTAATATCAGTCTTATTTTTATAAGATGCTTCCATTAAGTCATCTAACTGTTCTAAGAAAACTTCAATATCAAAGGGAATGGGACATCCGATATGTATCAGCTCGTTCTTCGTCTTCTTAAGGCCTTCCTCTGCCATAAGCTTTTCTTCATATAACTTTTCTCCCGGACGAAGACCGGTATACGCAATCTTTATATCTACACCCGGTACATAACCACTGCACCGGATCAGATTTTCTGCTAAATCTGCAATTTTCACAGGCTCTCCCATATCAAGGACAAAGATTTCTCCTCCCTTGGCATAGGTTCCTGCCTGAAGCACCAGACTTACCGCCTCCGGTATCGTCATAAAGTATCGTATAATGTCAGGGTGCGTTACCGTAACCGGCCCACCCTCAAGGATTTGTTGTTTAAATAATGGTATGACAGAACCATTCGAGCCTAATACATTACCAAACCTTACTGCAACAAACTCTGTTTTCGTACTATTTAATGCCTCCTGAATTTCCCGATTAACATGGGCATCCTTTGTAAGGTGAGTAAAAAGCTGGGGTATCTCATAGGCTTTTCCTTCCTTAATCTTAGCATCAAATGCCTGCACCACCATCTCGCATAACCGCTTGCTGGCACCCATGATATTGGTTGGATTCACAGCCTTATCTGTACTGATTAATACAAAACGCTGACATCCGTGGGTCATAGCTGCAAATGCTGTTTTGTAGGTTCCAATTACATTATTTTTAATTGCCTCACAGGGACTGTCCTCCATCAATGGTACATGCTTATGAGCTGCAGCATGATATACGACCTCCGGTCTAAATTCCTCAAATACCTGAAAGATTTTCCGGCTATCCCGAACCGAACCGATAATTGTTTCCAACTGCAATTCCGGATATTTTCTTTTCAATTCTAATTGAATATCATATGCATTATTCTCATATACCTCAAAGATAATAAGTCTCTTTGGTTTGTGGGCTGCTATCTGACGGCATAACTCGGAACCGATGGAACCGCCACCACCTGTAACCAGAATGGTCTTACCCTCCAGATAATGAAAAATTTCATCCATATCTACCTGAATGGGATCTCTGCCTAGCAGGTCTTCAATCTCCACATGACGAAGCTTACTGACGCTGACCTCACCCTTAATCATTTGATAAATTCCAGGAAGAATCTTGATTTCACATCCTGTCTCTTTACAGGCATCAATAATTTCCTTCTGTACTCTACGGGATACGCTTGGCATGGCAATAATAATCTGGTTAATACCGTACTTCTCCACACATTCTTCTATGACATCTCTGCCACCTTCTATCAATGCACCTCTGATAAATTTTCCATGTTTACTTTTGTCATCATCTAACACGCAGCATACCCTGGCAGACATTTCCCTGGCATGATTGATTTCATCAATAATCAGTCTGCCTGCATTTCCGGCACCATAGAGCAAGATTCTGGCAGACTCCCCATTTCCCATGGCAATCAGGCTACGTTTTAACAATCGCAGTGCACGGTATGAGGTTCTGCCTGCTACAGATAATACAATAAATATCATACCGAACATAAAATGAAAAGACATTGGCATATAGTATGGGTCAATGCACATCATAATAATCGTCTGTCCTGCGATAACAATAAGACTTCCTACCACAGTCTGGGCAAGCTCCCGCATACTTACGTATTCCCACAGGCTGTCATAAAGATGTATGAACTTGAACACCACCCAGGTAAGAAGAATCGTAAATGGGGCAATCATAATCGCGTGCTCCAAATACTTTGTTTCAATAGCACTAACGCTCATATCAAACCGGATAAATAATGCAAAAAAAGCGGACAACAATACTGCAAGACCATCATAGCAGCCAAGTACCAGTATCCGCATCAGTTTATGCATTTCTTTTCTATTCTTCATCTGTTGTGTCATTATCTCATCCCTCATTAACAAACAAGCACATCTTCTGTATTCTTCCACATGGAAACAGGCTCTCATATCAACATTTTCAATGATTCACTAAATGCCATCATGTCCATGCGACTATTTTTCCATGCAACCATCTAACAGAATATCACATAATGCAACGCTTTGCAACGCATAAGTGTTATGTGGTGTTACGTGGGGTCAGACCCCTTTCACAATTTGGACACAATTTAGACATAGAAAAACCTGCCAAAAATATGACAGGTTTTTGTTAATATAGCGTCAGAAGTTCTCATAAAAGACATCATCAAGGCTTTGTTACATTATATTTCTCAGGTGACCAGGTAGAATAGTAATTAACTTTAATTAATTATGAATTTTCTTCCTGTTCTTCTTCATTTTCAATCCTTCTCATGGCTTCCATTAATTCTACTATACGCTTTGGACAATCCTCATACCATTTTTTTATTTTCTCCACCTCTTCCGGTGACAAATCCGGAAAATCAGTCTCAAAATTAACAGGTTTTGATGCATTTTTTAGTTCCTGATAAGCCAGATATCGATACATTTCATACTGCTTATCGTCCAGTTCCTGAATTCTTTTTAATAAATAGAATTCATCGATACGCTCAGGTTTCTCCATATATATACAATCATCTATTACCTGCTGCGGAATCTTTCTGCTAATAAATAATCTAATCACAACAGCAATTGCAATTATTTGAATATTAAAATATATAACCGGAACAGATGCCGTAGGAACAAAACCTAAATCTGCAAAAAAACTATAGACAAATACAATGGCAAAACAAATATAGAAGCCCAGCATCAGGTTATGTCTTTTTTCAGAAATATATTTTCTGCTTAATATAACCATAACTCCCATTACAAGAAATGCCAGAATAAAAATAAGCAAAGGTACGATTCCTAAATAACTATAGGTAGCACAAAAAGGATGTCTTGCCGAAAAACCCATAGATATATCTTTGGATATCTGGAAAGAATGATTTTTTAACAGCAAATGCTCAAATGTCAAATCATTTTCTTCCCGGCAAAACCAAGCAGCAATTTTATTATGTCTATGTGTAATATCCACAAAAAGCTTAAAAAGTATCAAATTAATTACAATACAACTTATTATACTAATGGATTTATTATCACGGTTGGATTTCATCAAAAAAACACACCATGCAAGATTTAATCCAACTGCAGCAAAAAATGCCATATAAAATTCATGCAGACAACAATATATGATCCAGCTGTTAATCGTAATCACACTGATATTAAATATCACAAGGGATGTATTCTTTTGAAAAAATTGTGGAGAAAAAACTAACATAAGCAATACAAACATTGTTAATATATGACAAAAATAGAAATCCTCAAACCAGTAAATGAACCGATGATTCATAAAAAGGCAAATCACACATAATATTGCAAACATAACAATCATGGCGAATAACTGATTTCTTTTGGGATTTGACTGCTTAATGCCTGTATACTTATACACAAAATCCGCATGCCAAATATAGTTTATATTTTCCAAAGGAATTAATATCACAATCAAAACACCTATTATGGCATTCACATATGTATATAACATATAATTAGAAAACATATCATTAAGTTGAAATACTGCATAGTTTCTCACTAACGTTATTCCGTACATCACAAGATAGCTCATGACAATACCAATACATAGGGTTATTTTTTTTCGTTTCAGATGATGATCATTCATTACATCCGGAGTATTTTCCAATATCTGTTCTTTTGTAGCATTCTGCATTTTATCGTCTCCCTCTTATTTTTTATCAAAAAGTCTCAGGCTTTTAGTAAGATTATAATTCATTGCAATGTATATGTACATTCCTTCAAGTCAAATTCAAGCTGTAGTCGTTTGGTTTCATACAGCGGCTCATCACAATCGGAAGCAATATCTTCCCCGGAAAACATTCCAATAGAAAACGCAACAAGCGTTGCCGGTTTCGTTATGTACAATGTCGCCATACCAATTTCATTGTCACACTTAACCAGAAAGCCGTAACGATTTTTATTTACCTTGATTCCATCTGCCAAAAGATCTTTTGTGTAAAAAGCAACTACCTTTTCATCACTTTCACACCATAAATTAATCAGGATGGTGTTATCATAAAATTCCACACGATCTAATTCAATTGTAATGTCATGATCATCATAGATTACGATATTATGCATATTTTCATTCATTTTACTAACACCCTCTTTCAGAATTTCACTAATCTTTTCCGGCGACACACCTTTCGGAAGAAAAAGGAGCAGCCAAAACTGCTCCCTAGTGTAAATAATCTCGTAAAACAAAAGAACATCCCATATCTGGAATGCCTCTCTAACAAATACACTGAACCGGACAGCTTACATCTGCCTTACATCCTCATGCGGTTATCAGCGACTTACTTTGCTGAGATTATGATAACATTCTAATTATTATTTGTCAAACTAAATGACTTTATCCATTAAAGATTTAACGAGATATCATGACTTTCGGAAAAATCAAAGGAGAAGTCTGCAATTATGAACGAAACAGCATAATTTTGAACTTTTATTCATGGTGTCTGAAACCAAAGTGAATTTCTAAATCGTTTACTCATTATTCCCCCATAACACAAGAGGCTATGCTACTGCATAGCCTCTTGGTAGCATCCGTCGCGACGGAAAACTCTCTTATCGATTCCACTTATAGGTAGGACTCACCTGATGATTGCTCATCTCTATAATTATTAGACTCAGAAGCCTGAATGTATGCAATAATTTTTTTCAAATTAAAACCCAAAATACTTCTGTCTCAACATCTTATTTGCCATCACACTTAGATATCTCTTTAATTTCATTCTTGCTCTGTTATGTGTGACATTCTTGCTGGTCATATCCCAGCTACTTCTAATATATTTTATAATTTCTCCATCTTTTCTATAAGTTTCCGAATCTGCCAATTCCTTAAATAACTTAATAGCTGCTACATATTCTCTTTGTTTTCCATTCTCAATAAATTCATAGAACATATTATAAAATGGAAATATTCTCTTATAGTAGGATTCAACCTCCACGAAGGTCGTAAGAAGGTATTTTATGAAATTCTCTGTAATGGATTCCAAATCTTCATTCTTCATAATCTCTGCATGTCTGGTTGCTAATTTTTTCAACCATTCATCCACACGTTTAGAAACCTTAACCTCGTCGCTTCCATCATACCAATACAGACGATCATCATCCGATAAATAATAGTTTGGCTGATTCTTAAGCTCATCCGGCGTTCCATAAAAAGCGAAGAAACCGTCCTGACGAAGAAAGTCACTTGTACGCACAGTAGGAATCGGTGCATTCTGTTGGGCAATTCTTTGTTGCATCAATTCTTCTGATATATATTCTTTTTTTATCTCGTCATGATATACGTCGTCCTTACATTGCTTCCATGTACCCCAAAACGAAACGGTATCTTTGTCTTCAGATCCTGTATTTTCCACCTCAACAGCCAAAATGATAAATACCCTGGCAGGCATATAGAGCGATGCCTGTGCTATGTCGACAAAAATGGTATTTGTTTCCGCTACTCTTTCATCCCTGCTCTTTTTTAAGAATTCAATCAATTCTTCCAGCTTTGAATCACCATCTGTTTCATAGTATTTTCTAATAACCTCTCTACAATGATAAACATCTGCCGGATAAGTTCCTTCTTTTAAGGTATCCCTACATTCTTCCAATTCACTAGTACCTCTACCAATATACATAAGATCCGCTAACTCTGTACTACATGCCGCATACAATAAATGATTCGGAATCATATCATACAAGATATCCGCATAATCACTGTCACAATATCTATAACCATACTCCAGTTCCGAAAAAATATATGCCTCAGCCTGTTCCCAAAGCTTAAAACGATTCTTCATTGAAAATGATGTTCCCAAAACTTGATTAATCCATCCCATATAATATGTACTTTTAATAATTTCACCATTTAACATTGCCATGCCCGGTTGTTTTGTATAGGCTTCATATAACATATACCCAGCCATTATGACTTCATCAAATTCACAACTGCCTATTTTTCCGGACCACAATTTACAATCATTTGTATCAAAGCCTGCAGATTCCCATGCATCCTCTTCAAAGTAATTATAATGAAATGAAATCTTTTCTCCCAAAGCCACTTCTACCGGTTTCATAAGTGCCACTTCATACCCAAACATACTTACATGTTCAAATTGAATCATTCCGCCATAATTAAGTAGCTTACTCATATGAGCAATAAATTGTTCCTTGTCACTCTCCGCAATATTTATCTCACCTGAATATTCACCAAACACACCCATATTATTCTCTCTCCTAAAATCCTAATATTTGTTTTCTCTGACTATCATTTATCATAAGGGATTGAAATGCTACCATCGCATACTTATCATGAGATGACCTTCCTCTTTTTTCTATCCATTCTTTGGCTTGAGACTTTGTTAATTCAGGAAATAAATAATCATCTTCATGCATCAATTGATGTAGCAACACCAGTGCTTTTCTAAAGTTTGGATTCGTTTTATTTTCTAAAATCAGTGTAACAAACTTGTCGTCCACATATCTGCAATACCAAACATCATATAATTCATTTATCACATTAACCAGGTAAGGTACTACATCATCTTCTAAAATATCCTCAACCTCATTTATTTGATGTTTCCACTCATCAAGGCGTTCCTTCATTCGTTGTGACAACACAAGATTTTCACCATCCCAAAACTCCATGAATTCATCTTCGTCATTTCTTTGTATCACCTTAGATAGTGACACCGATTTTGCAGAATCTTCTGTATCAGTTATATCCTTATTCAAAATATGTTTGTATGGTTTACATTCTAAGGAATCCCATAGTTTCCAAAAATCCTTACCGGCTACAATTGAATACGCGTTCAGTAACATGGCCGGCAACACATATAACGAAGCACAAGCAAGATTTCCGTAATCATCGTCACGTTTTGCAAGCTTCTTTCTATCATTAAGATTCATTGAAATAATTCTATATAGAAAGTTTTTTAGTCCCTCCTTATCTTTTTCATATAAATGCTGCATTGTTTCATACATAAAATATGCTGTCGGAACGTGTTTCGTTTCATCAATTTCCGATTTATGATGTATGATTGCTTTCTCAACAGGTGAATACATTTTTTTGTTCTTAACACTAGACACTGTATCAAATTGAGCTGTGTCCCAATAAGCAAATCCCCAAGGGAGCAAATCCAACACTTTTAACCCTTCTATAAACGCTATACCCATACAGTCTCTTAAAAAAACAAACATATCCCATAGCTTAGAACGATGTTCCATATTAAACTTTTTTCCTGTCATAGAATACATAACACTTAAAAATACATCAGTAGCTTTTGCTATACCATCTTTATACATTAGGCAACATTGGCTCATAGAATATGACTCCTGCAAAAGCATGATACAGATCATAATGAATGCAAATTCATTACCACCAAAATAAGAAAGCTTTAACTTACAAGTATTCGTATCATATATGCAGTCTTCAAACTTGCTTTTTTCAAAAATAGAATAATTAAAATGCACTATTCCATCGTCATCAGCAACAGGCTTCTTGACAACTGTAAGTGTACAATCTCCAACTTTTATCTCTTCTGTTTTCCGAATACCACCCTTATCAAGAACCTCCATAACATAATGATTCATTTCTTCTCGTTTATCTTTAGGGATTTTGACTGTTCCAAGCATCCACCAATTATTCTTCTGTTCTCTCATCTTTTTCTTTCATCCTTTCTATCTTGTAGCAACGATATTACCGGGACAACAATACTCTTACGTCGGAAAAATACTATTTATAAAAACAATAGTATATAATTCAAAATATCTCAATCAACCAGAGGTTGAAAATCAACCAATATGAATACAGCATATCTAACCTCGTGTACTATCTAGCTCTTTTTCGACACAAATATTTGATTATATAAAAAGAAGGATACTTCCTAAAAATCTTAGGAAATATCCTCCAAATTCATTCTTGTATTTTTTAAACAGAAAGTTCCCATTGTTAAGGTGCAAAACAGACCTAATTAAGTCTGATAAAATAAGCCCATAACCGACGAAGAGTTGAGTCAGAAAACCCTCCCGGTTCAAACATAAATTCAAACTCATGCCGGGGAGCAGCAACAAATGGAACAAGAAAATCATCGACCTTGATTCCCAAAATCCTGCTTAAAATGAACAGATTCTCAATATCTGGAAGGTTGCGACCATGACGCCACTTGTTGATAGACTGTACTGATAGTCCCATAATCTCACCGAGCTTCTTATCAGTAAGACCGCTCTCATCTATCAGCCGACTAATTTTCTTACCTGTAGCAACCATATCAATTCCAGAGATATTCATGCCATTCCATATCATAGGCAAATTACTCCTTTCACCAGAATTATTTTTAATTTCACGAGGTCTGACACCAATGTATATTCCAATGTGTGTGAATCAGAATAGCTTCGTAATATCCTGCCACCGATTCACCACCCGGTAAATTTCAACATATTCTTCACCAATCTTATACAGCACAACATAATTCCCACAAATCACATATTTATAATCCGTCCGGAAGCTGACTCTCTTAGCAAGATCAGCTCCCATATAGGGGAATTGCTGTATATTCTCAATTCGAGCAT
>JBJENY010000078.1:0-11941 GCA_051880435.1 Lachnospiraceae bacterium
TTTACCAAACACTTTTTAGATATTTAACCTGTCTACTTGACAAGGGGCATATCAATCCAATTGAGTCCCTTCATGTTACCATTATAAAATCAAAATCCTATTATTACAGCTATCCTTATGATGCCATATCTATTATACATTGATTTCCGCAGTCATACCTAATACATCACTATTTGCATCCAGGATTGGTTTTACAATTTCAGTAATAAACTCTTCTGTTTGCTGTGGTGCACGTCCCACGAAATTCTTTGGCTCTAATAATTCTTCAATCATTTCTTTTGTCATACCAAAAGCAGGATCATTAGCAATACGGTCAACTAAATCGTTGTCCTTTCCTTCTACCTTAACAACAGCACCGGCTGCCATAGAATGTTCACGAATTTTTTCATGAAGCTCCTGACGGTCTCCACCACGCATTGTTGCATCCATCATAATATTCTCAGTTGCCATAAATGGAATCTCTCTCATAAAGTGCTGGTAAATCACCTTATCATATACTACTAATCCATCAACCACATTTAAGTATAAATCCAAAATACCATCAACAGCTAAAAATGCTTCCGGAATAGAGATACGCTTGTTTGCTGAATCATCCAGGGTTCTTTCAAACCACTGTGTTGCAGAAACAATAGCAGGATTTAATGCATCAACCATAACATAATTCGCTAAGGAGGCAATACGCTCTGAACGCATTGGATTTCTCTTATATGCCATAGCCGATGAGCCAATCTGATTCTTTTCAAAAGGCTCCTCAACCTCCTTTAAATGCTGTAACAGACGAACATCATTAGAAAACTTGTGTGCACTCATTGCAATACCACTTAATACATTCAGAATTCTTGCATCAACTTTACGGGAATATGTTTGTCCGGAAACCGGATAACATTCCTTAAATCCCATTTTTTCGGCAATCATTCCATCAATCTTACGAACAGTTTCATGGTCACCATTAAACAACTCTAAAAAACTGGCCTGTGTTCCGGTTGTTCCTTTACAACCTAATAGTTTCTGCTGACTAATCATATAGTCTAAATCTTCTAAATCGAGTAACAATTCTTCCATCCATAATGTTGCACGTTTTCCAACAGTTGTAGGCTGTGCCGGTTGAAAATGTGTAAACGCCAATGTTGGAAGATCCTTATATTTCATGGCAAATTTTGAAAGCTCATTTATAACGTTAATCAATTTCTTACGAACTAATTTCATAGCTTCTGTCATAACAATAACATCTGTATTGTCGCCGACATAACAGCTGGTTGCACCAAGATGAATAATACCGGCTGCTGCAGGACACTGTTTTCCATAAGCATATACATGACTCATAACATCATGACGTACTAACTTTTCTCTCTTCTTAGCAACATCATAATTAATATCATTCTGAAATGCCTTCAACTCTTCTATCTGCTCATCTGTAATTCTAGGATTTCCCATGTTATCCTTTAATCCAAGTTCCTGCTCTGTTTCCGCAAGGGCAATCCATAATTTTCTCCATGTTCTAAATTTCATATCCGGCGAAAAAATATACTGCATTTCCTTACTTGCATAACGTTCTGAAAGTGGGCTTACATATTTGTCCTTCATAATTACTTTAATTCTCCTTCATCAAATAGTTCATGCTTTTTTGCACAAAGTCATTCTAACATATTTACCAAAAAAAAGGTAGTAATAATTGAAAACAATTGTTATTTTCAAGTTTCTATGATATAATTTTGCACATATATGAACGGATTAAATAATATGTCGTTTGTAAGGGAGGGTGCCATGGAAGAAAAGAGAAAATTTAAAAGATTACCAATCAGTTTGAATCTTGATGTTTCAGAAATTTTCAAACAGGATAATGATATCATTCGTGATTTAAACGCAGAAATTGATGTTTTTGATATTTCAAAAGCCGGAATCGGATTTACAACTTCTTCATTTATTCCTGAAGGATATTATTTTAATGCAACAATTACCTTTAACACTTCTGAACAAAAGATTTTGACAGTAGTTAAGATATTACATCGCTGTCAACTTTCAGAAAACAAATATCGCTATGGGTGTGAATTTACAGGTTTAGCAAGCATTTTCGATTCATTCTTTGATGAATATGAACACTCACTTAACGACTCACTTGACGATATAGACGAATAACATACACCAAGAAAGACCGGACAAAAACCCGGTCTTTTTTATAATAATAATTCTACTAAAAAAACAGTGACACAACAAATTCCGGCAACAGATACCATTTTTGCACCTCTCCAGGCAAAAACAGCTCCAACAACTAATGCAATCAACCCGGCAATAGGAAACTGCGTTGCTTCTATCATGGCAGGAAACGTCATAACTGCAATCGTAACATAAGGCACGTAATATAAAAAAGATTTTATAAATTGATTCTTAATCGGCTTACGAATTAAAGTAAGCGGTAAAACACGAATAATATATGTAACTCCCGCCATAACAAATATATAAATCCAAATATCCATACTACTCATTTTCCATCTCCTTAACAGGGAACAAAACTGCAACAACGGCAGATATCATAACAGTTAACAGTATTGTTCGATTTCCACTTGCCCATGATGATATCACAGGTAACCTGCTGCATAAATAGCTGGCACAAAAACAAATGATAACTAAAACACCTATTATTCTGTTCTCCTTAGATGGCGGAATAATAATTGCCAGAAACATTCCATATAATGCAACAGACAATGCACTGACAATCTGTATGGGTAAAATATTTCCCGCTATAATTCCACAAGAAGTCCCAATTGCCCACAATGGAACAGATGCAACAATTGCACCATAATTATAATATGGATTAAGCCATCCTTTTCTTGCAATAGAAATTCCAAATATCTCATCTGTTACACCAAGGGCAACCAAAAAACGATGTCCAAGCTTTGTTTCAGGTGAAAAATGTTGACTTAATGCGCAACTCATCAGAATATACCTGGCATTGGTTACAAGCATTGCGAATGCCAAAGCAATCAGTCCAACCCGCTCTTTCATCAGACTAAATCCTACATACTCACCTGCCGATGCAATGGTAAACAAGCTGGCAAAAAACCCCTGAATCCCACTCATACCTGCATCTCTTGCAATAATTCCTAAGGAAAATGCAACTGCAAAGTAACCTAATCCAATGGGAATACCATCACGAAAACCCTCAATAAATTCTATTTTATTTACATATTTATCATCATATTGTAAATTATTTTCCGATTTCATACGTCACTCCTACAAAATAATATACACCGAAACACTAATATATCATTTATTATGTGGCTTCGCAATCCTTATATTTCTTTTAATATCCTGTACATATGAATATTTCGACATAATGAACACACAATACACATACACACAACATATATGAATAACTTCTTGCTTTCTAATCTTGAATAAGATAATATGAAAGAAAAATTCAAAAGGAGATTTCAATGAGCAAAGAATTAAACAGTAAATCACTTTTAAAAATAGTAATAATTGGTATTGTTTTATACTGTGGAATTCAACACTATGCCATATTACTAAAGACTCTATTGTATTTATTTAAATTAGTATTTCCCTTTTTATTAGGAGGAGCAATCGCATTTATTATTAATGTTCCAATGAGAGGCGTTGAAAAACTCTTATTCCCTAAAAAAGAAAACATGGCGAAAGCAAGAAGGGCACTTGCATACATTCTTACTTTGTTAATGATAATGGGTGTAATTGGAATTGCTTTATTTGTAATTGTTCCACAAATCAGCAGCACGATAATGCTCATTGTAGACAGAGTTCCATCTGCCTTCAAAGCATTTCAAAACTGGGTTTTTCTTGTAACAGAAAATTTACCTAATGTACAGGCCTATATCAAAGAGCTTGATATCAATTGGGGAAGCCTTTCTACCTATGCAATCAATATTATTAAAACTGCAGGAACCACCATTTTTTCATCAGGAATTTCATTTATTTCCGGTATAATCGGTGGTATTACAAATTTTGTTGTTGCTTTTATTTTTTCTATCTATATTTTATTACAAAAAGAAAAATTATCCACACAGGGAAAGAAAGTACTATATGCACTTTGGAAAGAGGGGACTGCAGACAAAATTCTTTACATTGGACGTTTATCCAATAAGGTTTTTAGCAATTTTCTATCAGGACAATGTATTGAAGCAGTTATTTTAGGTGCCATGTTCTTTGTTACATTAAGCATTTTCAAATTACCTTATGCTTTACTAATTGGTGTTATTATAGCCTTAACTGCATTAATCCCAATCTTTGGTGCATTTATTGGGTGTGTAATTGGTGCTTTTTTAATTATGATGGTAAATCCAATGCAAGCCTTATGGTTTATTGTTATTTTCCTTGTATTACAGCAAATCGAAAATAACTTAATCTATCCTTATGTAGTAGGAGGTTCTATTGGTCTTCCTTCTATCTGGGTTTTAGTTGCCGTCATGGTAGGTGGTAATCTTCTCGGTATTGCAGGAATTTTAATTTTTATTCCGTTTTGTTCTGTCTGTTATGCATTATTTAGAGAATTTATATACAAACGTCTAAAGGAAAAGAATATTAATACTACAAAATGGGAATCTGTTCCCGAGCCGGAACCCAAAGTAAAAAAAGAGAGAAAGACAAAAGAAAAAAAGAGAAACCAAAAAGAATCATCAAGTAATAATGATGATAGTAACAAACAATAGCTTTGTAATAAAAAAGGATGTTGCTTCGAAATAAAATTCAAAGCAACATCCTTTTTCTTTGTTATATTAATTAACGAAAACTCTTTACCCAGTTAACAAGAGAATCGTGGTAAACATTCTCTTC
The DNA here is from genome assembly GCA_051880435.1 of Lachnospiraceae bacterium. Taxonomy (GTDB): domain Bacteria; phylum Bacillota; class Clostridia; order Lachnospirales; family Lachnospiraceae; genus CAG-590. The sequence goes on from JBJENY010000078.1 coordinate 4,807, forward strand.
TACCGAATGAAACATCTGATCTGTAACAGGACCATTCTTTGACATCTTATACAAAACAGCTTCTTGTAATTCCACAACTGTCATATCTTCATAAGCCTTGCCCTCTGTTTCATGACGATCTGCATAAACATCTTTTTTCACTAATACATCAGCGGAGCCAGTCGTTTCAGTAACAGGAATTTCTTCTTTTTCCTGAACCTTCTCTTCCACAGTTTTTTCCACAACTTCCTCTGTATTTTTTTCAGAAACAATCGCTTTCTCCGTAACAGTTGCCTCTAAAACAGATTCTTCTCTCTTTTCTTCAACGACAAATGCTGTTTCCGGTTTCTGTTCCGTAACAGGTTCTTCTTTCTTTTCCTCCACGATTTCTATTTCAACAGGTTCAACCTTAATATCATCCATTACAGGAACAAAAATATCACCGGAATTTGCCTTAATGTTAACGTGAATTTTTCCATTTACAACATCTGTTTTCGTGCCTGATAACAAGCCAACATACTGACTTGCATTTCCTGCTGCCAAATCTAAATCCACGCCATTATCATCATTATTCACAGCAACAACAGCAGATACACCATTATAATTGCGGGAATATGCATACTGGCGATTCGTTAACACTAACTCATTATAATCACCATATGATAATGCAGGTACTTCCTGTCTGATTTTTCCAAGTGCAGCAATTAAACTTGTACATGGATTCGTCTTAATGGCATCCTTATAATCAGCAAGGTATAATGCCGGACGCAAAGAATCATCAGAAAATTTCTCTTTTCTACCTTCAATACCAAACTCTGAACCATAATAAATGGATGGAACACCCGGAAGGGTATACATCAAAATATGAACCGGTGTAAAATGAGCTTTATTATTTAATTTTGTATAAATTCGCTCCACATCATGATTATCCACAAAATTATAAAGCTTAATTCCACCCATACCATATAGACGCTTCACCGTATGGGCAATTTCAAAATAATTGTGGTCATTATGTCCGGAATAAAGGGCCTTATGAAGCTGATAGTTCGTTACAGAATGTAGAGTACCTTCATTGACCCAACGGTTGTAGTCACCATGTATTACTTCACCCATCAACCAGAAATCCGGTTTCACTTCATTAGCAACATTACGTAATGCTTTCATATAATCAAAATCTAACACATCTGCTGCATCTAGACGAATTCCATCAATATCAAATTCACTAACCCAGAACCGGATCACATCACAAATATAATCACGAACTGCCGGATTTTTCTGATTTAACTTAACCAGCAAATTATATCCGCCCCAGTTTTCATAAGAAAATCCATCATTATATTCATTGTTACCAAAGAAATTCACATTACAATACCAGTCTTTATATTGTGAATTTTCCCTATTTTTCTTAATATCCTGAAATGCAAAAAAATCTCTACCGGTATGATTAAACACACCGTCTAAAATAACTTTAATTCCCTTTTTATGACATTCCTTCACAAACTCAGATAAATCCTCATTGGTACCCAGTCTGCTGTCTAATTTCTTATAATCCGTTGTTTCATAACCATGACCAACTGATTCGAAAAGTGGTCCGATATAAATCCCGGTACACCCGATTTCTTTAATATGGTCAATCCAGGGGAATACATCCTTCAATCTGTGTTCCGGTTCGCCATAAGAATTTTCCTTTGGTGCTCCTGTCAATCCTAACGGATAAATGTGATAAAATACTGCCTCGTCATACCATGCCATAATTTTACTCCTCCATAACATTTAGTACTTATATCTTATGATTGCCTTTTTTTATAAAAGGAATTTATTATTTTTCATTTTAAAGAATTTCTTCAAAGAAGCTCATCTGTATAAATTACTGCACGTGCCTTTCCCTGATGCTTTGCGTGATAAAGAGCCGCATCCGCAAGTTCAAAAATCTTGCGTTCATCATCTGTTTCCTTATTCTGATACACCCCTGCACAAGTCTGTAACTGATACGATGTATTCCTAATCTTTAACCGTTGGTTCACGGTTTCCAGTTTTTTAGCCACAGTTTCAGCAGATTCAAAAGATACAATTGCAAACTCGTCACCACCATATCTGAATACATGTTCACCAAACAGTTCCACTAACGTATTGGCTATCTCTATCAAAGAATAATCTCCTTCCTGATGTCCATACGTATCATTAATTGATTTAAAATTATCAACATCCAATAAAACAAATGAAAATAGTTGTTCTTCCTTCAACAACTGTTCCATATAACCGTCAAGAGAGCGACGATTTGCAATCTGGGTCAGACCATCAATACCTGCCCACTCTTCCAGTTGTTTATTTGCTATATATTGACTTTTTGTTGCACGAAAATTTCTGTTCTGAACAGCAATGATAACTAACAGAAATATCATATGATTCAGGAAAAAAGGTATATGCAAACTGGTGTCACCTAAACATTTAACAACCGTAATCATACCCATAGATGAAAAAATGGCTGCACATCCATATAACAAAGGCCGTATGGCAATCATACTTCCGATTGCTGCCAGAATTGTCATGTAAGTTACAGCATATCCTCCTCCCAAAATATCCAGAGCAGAGATCAGTGCAGACCAGAAAATCAATACCACATTATAAATACATGCATTCACCAATCCTATTCTGCTGTTTTTGATTTTCGTCATATAAATACGGTTAATGAGCAATGTAACGATTGTATAAACAAACAAAAAGACATAGGATGCAAAATATAATTTTCGTCTCATATCATGCAGATCAAAATGCAATAATCCATAAATCATCATGAAACCTTCCAGCATGATAACTAAAAACAAAAATGCTTCATATCCTTTCCAATTTTTGGAAATATTTAATTCCAATACTTCTTTATGACTCATCTCTTTTGCATTGCCCTTTGTCTGCATAAGCATACTCCTTTGTGTAAATCCTTTCCAAATCACAACAAAAGTGGCTACGCCGAAAGCATAGCCACTTTGCAAATTCGCTCCCAATCCAAATGCCTGTCTAATATAACTGATGGTATGAACCTCGTACATTATACTACATTCTTTCTATCTTCGTCAATCAAAGCTCTATACGACATCAATCTGTGTCCGACCCCAAACCTGATTAACCGATTTCTCAACATATCATTTATATATTATTAAGTGCAATATTTAAAGCTTCTATATTTTTCTTTGTTGTCCGGTATTGAGCAATTATCATAATCACATTGGTAAAAACAAAACCCATAATTGTGCAAATCAAAGCCTCCGGATATCGCCACAATTGCCATAAGAATGTAATGATTGGAATCCAAACAATCCCTGTCAAAATAAAATAAATCATACTTTGAAATACAAAACCAATCTTTTCCTTTTCATAAATAAACAAAAATCCCGAAAATGCTGTACCAATCACACCATATAGCAACATATCAACTCCATATGCAATCGTTGGTGAAGGAAACATTGCAATAAATTCGGGCGTAACAGGAGAATAATCAAATCCTGATACCATACGAACAACAATCTCAATAATCACATTACAAAGCATTCCAAAAAAAGCTGTATATATAAACGAACTCCCAATTCTTTTAACCATAGTCAAATTCCTTTCGTTATATTAATCTTATTTTCATAATGGTTCAACACTTTCAACCTATTCTCATCATATTTCCATCATATTACATCCTATACTCCCAATACCTTTTTCAGCTTAACAACATTCCGTCTTGAAGTATATGCTTCACTACCATCCTTCATAATCACCCGAATGGTTCCGGACAAACTCATATCTAATTTTTGTATCCGTTTTAAATTAATAATTTCTGATTTTGAAATACGAAAAAAAACACTTTCATTTAATTCATTTTCTAATTCATACAACTTTTTTGCAATTACATATGTCTCATTTGACGTTCTTGCATATACCTTTTGTCCCTCAGAATAAAAGCTTATTACATCTTTTTCATTTAAAACAGCTTTATCCCCATTTTCCTTTTGTACAACTAAGCCCGGATTAACAAAGTTAGAAATATCTTCCATCAAAGTCCGTACAGCTTCAGTTGCCTCCTTATCACAAACATGAATTTCTGTTTCCTTATATTTTTCATTGATTACTGCCTTTACCTGCATCCTTTTTACCTCTTTGATAGATTCCAAGGGTAAGCGCTCTTATTACCGGAATCTTTGATAATACCATATAAAGAATGGTTGTTAGTATTATCATACCAAAAAGGTTTACGATATAACAAGCCCCAATTGATAAGCTTGTTTTGTCTAATGCTAAAAAAGCAACAAGTGTAAGACAAGGATAATGTAATGCATAATATCCAAAGTTTGCTTTTGTCATATAGCTACTAAAACCATTATGGAAATTTAAATGCTTTCTAGCCACAGAAAACACTGCCAAAATGGTAATCCATGCAAAAATATTAGTAAATGGATGCTGTAACACTGACTTAGATGTATAGGCTACTGTTGTTAATATATTATCTGTTGCCTGTGGTTCTATTACCAAACGAATATATACATAATATCCAATGGCACATAAACTCGCCGCCGGTACAAGAATTGCTTTTACCTTTTCCAACACTTCCAAGTGTTTTTCATTCGAAAAAATATAATAACCCATTAAAAAGCAGTTAATATAGATACCGTTACGATAAACCTCAATCAATGGTGTATTAAAAAGAAAAGAGCTTCCCCAAAAGCTTATAAATAATAGGATAAATCCCCACCATTTCATATTGTCACAAAGAGCATCCAGTTTTTTCTTTTTATCAATTTTACGAATAATAACCAAAACAATAGCTACATAAAAAAGCTCTCTTGCAAACCACATTGGACCAACGCCTGACATACAATAAATTACATATTTCATAACGCCGGGAATCTTATCTCCATTTCCCTGGAACATATCCCCAAAATAATTCGTTACCCATCCGGTAAACCATCCAAACAATACAACAACAAAAATCGATGGTACAAACAAACGTTTAAAACGATCTCCTAAAAATTCCTTGTTTGTTCTTTTTTCCAATGCATGCTTCGCACATACTCCCGCTACCACAAAAAGAATCGTCATAAACCATGGATATACAATATACAAAAATCCATCTAACAACTCAATTCCCTGAACATTAAAATTTGATAACACTCCCTGACTGTTAAAAATATAGACAACATGATAAATCATTACAAGAACCACTGTCATCCAGCGAATGTTATCCAAATAATATTTTCTTTCCTTTGTTATCCCTTCCATCGTTTTATCCTCCTAAAATTTTGTTGATGTTAACTTACCACAAGCATACTTACGTAACAACAAATTGTATATGAACGGTAGAAAATTGAAAATGAATGGTTTGCTTATTCCCCAAACATTTAAAATAATCCAACTAACAAAAGAGCGATACCGATAAAATAACAGCATAAAAATAAAGCACTACACCATTCACTAAGTGAACAATGTAATGCTTTTTGTTATTACCCCTATGAAATAAAACTCTTCAATAAAACTATAATAATTCCTTTAACAACTGGTTAACCATTCCCGGATTGGCTTTTCCCTTCATCTCTTTCATGGTTTGACCAACTAAGAAGCCGATCGCTTTTTCCTTACCGTTATGGTAATCCTCTACAGATTTCGGATTAGCAGCAATGACTTTTAATACGGTCTCCCGAAGGGCACCTTCATCATTTACAGTCTTAAGACCATGTTCTTCCACATACTTATCCGGATCAATGTCATCGGAGAAAATCTTCTCAAAAACTTCCTTTGCCACAGAAGAATTAATTGCCTGTGAATCTGTTAATTTAATCAGTTTTGCAAGATTAGCGGCAGAGAAAGTAATATCATCTGCATCCATTTCCTTTTCCTTTAAGATACGCATTGTCTCCACCATTAACCAGTTAGACACCTTTTTAGGATTTGCATCCAGCGCAATGGTTTCTTCAAAAATATCTGCCAGTTTCTTCGTTCCCGTTAAGATATCTGCATCATATTCAGGAAGTCCATATTCCTCCATATAGCGGACCTTCTTTTCTTCACGAAACTCCGGCTGCTTTGCCCGAATCTCATCTAACCATGCATCACTGATAACAATCGGAACAAGGTCCGGATCCGGGAAGTATCGGTAATCCTGGGCATCCTCCTTAGAACGCATAGCATAAGAATACTCCTTTGTATCATCCCATCTTCTTGTTTCCTGAATCACTTCCTTACCGGCCTCTAATAAATCAATCTGACGTTCTCTTTCATTTTCAATAGCCCTTGCAATTGCCTTAAAGGAATTTAAGTTCTTCATCTCTGTTCTAGTACCAAATTCAGCTGCACCAACTTCACGAACAGATAAGTTAACGTCAGCACGCATAGAACCTTCGTTTAATTTACAATCAGATGCACCTAAATACTGAATAATCATACGAAGCTTATCAAGATAAGCAATCACCTCATCAGCAGAGCGCATATCCGGTTCAGATACAATCTCAATAAGAGGTACACCGGAACGGTTAAAGTCTACCAGAGAACTGTCAGTATGGGGATCATGAATTAATTTACCTGCATCCTCTTCCATATGAATCTCATGGATTCCAACATATTTCTTCTGTCCATCCACCTCAATCTCCACTTTACCGTTACGGCAAATTGGATAATACAACTGGCTAATCTGATAATTTTGCGGGTTATCCGGATAAAAGTAATTCTTACGGTCAAACTTACAGTTCTGCGTAATGGTACAATTGGTAGCAAGTCCTACTGCAATTGCTTTATTTACAACTTCCTTATTTAACACAGGTAAAGAACCCGGCATACCGGTACAAACAGGACATGTATGTGTATTTGGAGCACCACCAAATGCAGTAGAGCATCCACAGAAAATCTTTGTCTTTGTTGCTAACTCAACATGAACTTCCAAACCAATGACTGTTTCATATGCCTTACTCATTTTAAAGCCCCCTTTCTACTGCATAAGCAGATCTTTTCTTATCCATAGTACATTCAAATGCATACGCTGCACGAATAATTGTCTTTTCATCAAAATGCTTGCCAAGTAACTGTAAACCAATTGGCAATCCCTTGCTGTCATATCCACAGGGAAGAGAGATACCCGGAAGACCTGCAAGATTAACAGATACCGTATAAATATCCCCAAGATACA
>JBJENY010000079.1:0-10483 GCA_051880435.1 Lachnospiraceae bacterium
GGGGATAGTCAAAAAGGATGAGGATGCAAATGCGAAAAGGGTTTTGGCATATTATTACTATGGCATTCTGAAAGATTATGAGAAGGCAAGAATGTATTTAAATGAAGGACTTGAACGAGTGGAACATTTCTCCAGATATGCTGAACAGGATCAGGAAAGAGCATTGTTAATGAGATTAAATGATATGCTATAGGGGGTCAGACCCCTTTCACAAAATGTTCACAATTGGGAGATATGACATGGGGTTAAAGGAGCGAGCAGTTAAATTAAAAAAAGACATTCCGGTGGTATTTTTGTCATTAAAGGATAAAGATACGCCTGTTGTTGCGAAAATATTTGCGGGAATTACAGTTGCTTATGCCTTATCACCCATAGATTTCATACCTGATTTTATTCCGATATTAGGTTATCTGGATGATGTGATTTTACTGCCATTGCTAGTTGCCTTAACGATTCGATTGATTCCCAAAGAGGTACTTGAACGGAATAGGGAACTGGCAAAAGATTTATGGAAGGACGGAAAGCCAAAGAAATGGTATTATGGAATACCCATTGTTTTATTTTGGCTGGTGGTTTTGGTTTTTGTTGTGAAGCTGGTTGTATATAACACTTATATCTACTGATATGACTTGCTGGGAGTGAATGATACATATGAACATTATGCATTTTCATACGTTTGACGAAGACTTGGAGAAAATGCTATGAAATTTGTCTGTGGTTGAATTTGCGTTGCGAATGGGAAGATAGTAGGGTGATAGCGTGGTTAAAGGAGAGGTTGTAAGATGAATATGAAAAGTCAAGATGCTTTTGTACGTATTACGGTACTTTCGGAGAATACAGGTTGTGAAACTTGCGAGGGAGAACACGGTCTTTCTTTATATATCGAACGCAATACTGATCATATTTTATTAGATGCGGGTCAAAGTGATTTGTTCTATGAAAATGCAGGAAAGTTAGGCATTGATATTGGTGGTGTAAACTACGCAATCTTATCCCATTCCCATTATGATCATGCGGATGGCTTTGAAACATTTTTTAAAGTGAATAAGGATGCAAATTTATACGTTCGAAAGGGTGCAGGAGAATATTATTATGCAAAGCATAGTGAGTTAAAATACATTGGACCGAAAAAGGGTATGCTAGAGGCAAATAAAAATCGTATTATTTATGTGGATGAGAAATATTATTCCATTGGAGATGGGGATATGTTTTTAGTTCCCCATAGTACAAGTGGCCTTTCTTCCATTGGTGAGAAATCCCATCTTTACAAAATGGATGGAGAACGGATTGTACCGGATGATTTTGCCCATGAACAGTCATTTGTAATTAACACATCAAAGGGTCTTGTTATTTTTAATAGTTGTTCCCATGGTGGTCCTGCAAATGTAATAAATGAGGTGTTGGAGCAGGAAAATAGATATCCTGTCTATGCTTATATTGGAGGCTTTCATTTATCAAAATATCCAGATGAGGATGTGTTAGCCTTTGCCAAAAATTTGAAGGCTTTGCAGGTGGAACGAATTATTACGGGACATTGTACCGGGGACCGTGCTTGCCATATTTTAAAGGAACAGCTTGGGGATAAGGTGGAGCAGATGCATGCCGGAATGGTAATCGAAATGTGAACGAAATGTGAAAGGGGTCAGACCCCTTTTTATTTATTCCACAATTTCTGCAGAGTATACGCACTGGGTATTGGGATAAAAAGAAACCCGTACCTTTTTTCCTTCCATCTGTTCTAACGTATTTTCTCCAATTCCTGTGATATCAAATTTGACATGTCCACTTTCACAATATCCATACAAATCGTAGGTGGTTCCTTCGTATCTGCTACGGGACGAAATATAGTAGCAGTCATGGATAATCATGCTTTGACGCCCACATACAATATCCTTTTGTGCTTTTATTAGATTTCGGGCACACATAATTACTCCAAACAAAAGCATTAAATATGCCAGAACAATTACACAAAGGTTTCTCATTGGAATATTGTATTTCGTATCTATTTTTTTTGTAATTGGAAACAATAATAGCCACAGTAAAAAAGCAACCAGAATAAATGATACCAAAAAAATTGTAATCACGACTTTCTCATCGGAACTTACGGCAATATAATAAAATGCAGTTCTTACGATTCCATAGATAATCAATCCAATTCCTGTGGCGGTCACAATATATACTGCTATAATTTTTTTCAAATGGTTTGTGTATGTGCCTGACGCACCATTTTGCATTTTTTTTATCATGCCAAGAGTAGAATATATTAATAATATACAACTAGCTGTAAAAAGCATACCATTTGAACATATATAATATCCTAAAACATGTTCTCCATATTCTGGGAGGGATACATATAGAAAAAGAAGTCCCAAAAAAAGAATAAAAAATATTATGTTAAAAAAATTACTTGTTTTTTTCATTGTATGGTCTCCGTTCAGTTTTGAAATAATTATATCAAATTTCTTCTCACCTGACACCATTTTTTTACGGAGCATCGCGCTCCTTCTCTCGTAAAATAATTCATTTGGGTAATGCATATTTTATTCTTTTCCATTATTTTCTGCAGACGACATTGGTGTCTGACACCTCTCTCTTGACCCTTGACAAATAAAAGGTAATATGTTACTTATTTGTACATAGGTAACATATTACCTTTTTGCTTGCAAGTAATTATGGAATGAAAAGGTGATGAACAGTTATTTAGGGAAAGTAATATATGAACAGAAAGGAAGGAAAAATGGATTTTAATCAAATCATGGATATAAACAATGTGGAATTTGGTCAGATGCCACCACAGGCTTTTTTATTAGGATTACTGAGCGCCTTTGATAACAGGTATCAGGCGAGTGCAGATTCCTTTTTTAAGGAAATAACATGGAAACAGTTTTTTGCAATTATATGTATTAACCTGTGTAAGGAAAGTCCGACGATTAATGAATTGTCTGATATCATGGGCAGCTCCCATCAAAATGTAAAACAGATATTAAATAAGTTAGAAAGCAAAAACTTTGTTCAGATGATTCCGGATCCAAAGGATAAAAGAAAGCAAAGAATTATCTTGACTGACTGGTGCCGTACTTTTTGTGAAAAAAATGATGTCCAAAGTCAGAAAATGATGGCACAGTTATTTGAAGGCATTGGTGAAGAACAGTTACTCATAACAATACAAACAATAATGCAAATGGAAAGGAATTTAAAAAAATTATGAAAACAGTAATTATTTATACATCACAAACAGGATTTACAAAAAGATATGCTAATTGGCTTGCACAAAAGGTGCAGGGTGATATTTTAACAATTGATGAGGCTAAGAAGAAAAAGGATGATTTTTTTACAGCCTATGATGCTATCGTATATGGTGGCTGGGCAATGGCAGGAAGTGTTGTGCAGTCCAAATGGTTTTTAGAAAAGGCAGCTGCCTGGAAGGAAAAGAAATTGGCGATTTTTTGTGTAGGTGCCAGTCCTATGGAGAATCCGGATGTTGAAACAGCCCTTCACAATCTTTTGACGGATGAGCAAAGAGAATACATAAAAGCATTTTATTTTCAGGGTGGTTTGGATTATTCTAAAATGAAAATGCCATCGAAGCTTGCCATGAAAGCATTTGCATCTATGCTTGCAAAGAATAAAAATCCTTCGGAGTCGGAGCAAAAGATGGCGGAAATGATTAGCCGGTCTTATGATATTTCGGATGAGAAGTATGTGGAGCCGATTGTGGAGTATTTAGTTGGTGGTAGGGATATGTAGTATCCCTAAAGCAGGCAACCAATGGTTTTTTACATGAACTTATATGATGGGATACTGTTAACCATAAATAATCTTTTCAGAATGATGAAATGTTTATAGAATTTATTTACTGGATTTTAGATTTAAGAATTTAGGTTCATATCTTTTCGAAGATTGTGTGAACAATGCAGGGATAGGGTTGTTTTTACCAGTAGCTTCCGATATACTACTCACAAAGCAGATTTCTATTTTGCAGGCGGACATACCTTTCAAGGTACCGGCAGAGCCGCCATCTGATTTATCTATTTATTTATATATCCTGCTTTTATTTTCCATTATTTACAACAGGATTCCTTATTCCGCTAATCCTACTTATGGCTCTATATGACTCCTGTTGTCCAATTACAACGATACAGGAGGTAATGTATGCACTTACGAGAGTACAAAAGCAGTGTATTTTCCATGTTAATGGAAATACCGGAATATGCATTAGATACTTATAATGCATTAAACAACAGTAACTATGATGATCCGGCTTTATTAACCATTCTAAAGCTGGAGGGAAAGATTATTCTGTCTGTGAGAAATGACGCATCTTTTCTGTTTGATTCCTATCTAAACCTTTATGAGCACCAGTCCACCTACAATCCTAACATGTCATTACGGTTTCTGCTTTATTATGCGGACCTGATAAAGAAACTGGTAGAGAAAAATGAGTATAATCTTTATGGTAGCCGAAAAATAACTATTCCTACGCCTAAATTTGTGGTATTCTATAATGGAATTGACAAACAACCGGCAGTAAAAGAATTCAGGTTATCAGATGCCTTTGAACGCGAATGTGATAATTATGATTTGGAACTTGTCTGTACCATGTATAACATTAACCCGGGATTCAATGATGAGATGCTCAATCGAAGCAGGGTTTTGTTTGGTTATACCACCTTTGTGGGAAAGGTACGGATGTACCAGAAACAGTTCAGGGAATTATCGGATGCTGTGAAAAAGGCAATGGATGAATGTATGAAAGAGGATATTCTGGCTGAATTCTTTAAGAAGAACAGACAGGAGGTATTGGATGTGGCTGCATTGGATTTTACATTTGAAAGACAATTGGAGTTAACGGCCAGGGACAGCAGGGAAGAAGGATATGCGGATGGACGTGCAGAAGGAATAGAGATTGGTCGTACAGATGGCATAGAGACAACATATGTTACACAGATTAAGGCAAAACGAGCTAAGGGAAAAGAGATTGCTAAGATTGCCGACGAGATTGAACAATCACCTGCATATGTTCAGAAACTGATGGAAAAATATCATATTTCATAATAACGACCTGGCAGAGAAAGATTCTCTCATTGTAAAGTGGTGGAATTAAAAAAATTACAGAAAGAATGAGATGACATTGGTGCCTGTCATTTCTTTGACAGATTTATTATTAATAAAATGCAAATTAAAATTTCATAAGGACAAATTGTGTCTCTCTTAAATGTTACCATAGCTATATTAGTTACGTATATAGCTATGGTTTTTTTGTTGATTTGACGCTTGTTTTATATGTAACGTATTGTGCTTGAATCTGGAATTGGTTCCCAAAATAGCTTTATTTAAGGAACTAATTCGGGTTTTTATTCAAATGATATCGTGATAAGATTTACAAAAGACGGGGAATGAAAGGGAGTTCTAGGTATGGAATCGTTGGAATATGAAAACGAATTAATAAACGCATATCAGATTCAAGAGACATGTATGCACCTCAGGGATAAATATGGTATGAACGAATATAATAGAGGGCACATGCTTTATGCTTTATCTTCCCGAATGATGGGAGATATACAGAATAAAGAGTTAAGAAGTATATTTTTGTATGGGATTTGTGATGATGGTTATTTATTTGAACGAAAAGGGAGAATGGATAAACAGGAGATTCTGGAGAGTTATCGCATAACCCAAAAAAGATTATGTAAGTTTGACAAACTTTTTAAACAGGAGCAGGACATCAGTCTGCTATGGAAGCAAATTGAAGGGATTCGTTCCCTAATGACACCACAGCAAGCATTGCTGGATGCATTTGAGGCGGAAGTAACCTGGCTATGCAGACTGTTTCGGGAAATATTTGAGATTACGGAGGAACAATCTCCGGAATTATATAATAATTTACAATTTATTGTAAGTCAGGCAAGGCAAAATGTGGATTTAGAAAAAATAATACCATTTTATGTATTTCAAGTTATGATACGTCATACGAATCGCTTGACAAATAATCAGAATTTGCAGATTGTGCCATCGGGATTATGGAAATATAGAGAATATCGAATTGAAAAGAATAACGGAAAAAATTTTACACAATATGAAAAGTATATTCGGTTGTTCTGTAAATTGTGCAAATATTATAAATCGGATGCAAATGTAAACATATACTTGTGTAGATATGGAATGGAACAGTGTTCCAATTTGTCAGATTGGGTTTCTGTCTGGTGGCCGAAAAAGGAAAAAAAGGTACGGAGTAAATTACATATTTTCGTAAAAAACTTAAATGTCAGTTGTATAGAGACGGATGTATCAGTTGAGAAATCTGTATATGGATATATAGAATTCAAGAAATCTGAAGAAGAACGATTATTTCAAATTGATGCCAATTCGGATTTTAATCTGACCAGTACAATCAAACAATATGTTCTGGCGCATATAGAGGTGTTAGTTTCCTTTATGGAATATCACTATTTAGACATGGACCGAGTAATGGAACTTATACGGGAGGTGTATCTTCGGTCGGGTTGTGAGAAGAAAATGCCAGGAAATATTAGTATTGGTACAAAATACATTTATGTATATGAACAGTTAGTAGATATGCTAGAGGCAGCTTTGGAGACGAAGGTCTGGGAAGCTGTTAGTGAAATGGTTGAGGAAGAGAGGAAAAATTATGATTTGTAGAAATTGTGGAAATGAATTGAAGGATACAGATACCTTTTGTACTTCGTGTGGAACGAAGGTTGTTAAGGATAATGCATTAAATACAGAGGCAAATTCAGAATCTATAGCAGGTAATCAGAATGTTACGATTCCAAATAATGTTGGACGTAGGAAGTTCATTTTTGAAAGTGGGCGTTCAGGAATATTTAGCGGGCGGAAATGCTATACGATAGAATCAGATGAAAAAAACATTTATTATGGAAATTCGGATCAGTCAATGGAAATAGGTAATATTAAAACGATTACCTATAAATTTCAGGCGGCGTGGCTATTTGGGATAGTTGCAGCAATATGTTTACCGCTGATGTCTATTATTTTAGCGGTAGATATTTTATATGGAATTATTACATTTGTGATATTAGCAATATATGCTGTTGGCCGTTTTCATAGAAAGATTGTAATTTGTGGCAATGGCCTTTTGAACGGTCAGATGAGGGAGCGCGAAATTGTGATATATTCTGAATCGGAAAAGGATATGCTGGAATTTTTCGATTATATTAAAAGGAATCCGTCGTTTAAAGGAAGTATCAACAAGGGGATAAATATACCACAGATAGTGATGATTAGCTGTTCTTTAACGATTAGTGTATTGTTACTTTTGATTATGGTATTTGGGTAATATACAAGGAGATAATTGATGTTTTGTTCTAATTGTGGGAAAGAAAATTTGGAAACTGCAGCTTTTTGTTGCGATTGCGGTTCTCCATTAAAGAGTAGTGACACAAATGTAGAAACCACGAAAAAGATAGCATATGGGGAAATAAATAGTTCCAATGATATAAAATGCCCATCCTGCGGAGGATTCAATGTAAATCGGGAAAATAGAATGGGTTGTTTAGGTTGTTTTGGACATATCATTCTTGGGATTATATCAATTTTAGTTGTTATATTTGTAGGTGTGTTAATTATTGGGTTGCTTCCAATTGAAGATAAGGATGCAGCCATTGCCGGATTGGAAAAATTGCTATTGGTTTGCTTTGTGATAGATCTTATTGTCAAGACGTTTACTGTTTTGGTCAATATGACCAAGCCTAAGTGGACTTGGGATATGACCTGCGAAGATTGTAAAACGAAATTTGAATGGGATACATCAACAAAGAGGGTGAAGAAGGAGTAAATTAATGTTTTAGTTTAAAAGCACAAAGCATAGTATCTACGGTTTGTTCCATTAATGTAAATTCCTGCTCGGACAAGGTGTACTTTCTTCTCCCTATTTTTAGTGTGTATGGATTGCTATCTTTTTCCTCTTGAGAGGACGTTCCTTTAATAAGGTAATCTGTGGATACACCCAGTATCTCAGATAAATCATGTAGAGTAATTAAAGAAGGACCACATATGCCCCGTTCCAAGTCGGAAATAAATTGTGTATTCACATTAAGCCGTTCACTTAATTGTTCCTGTGTTAGTTTTGCATTGTTTCGTGCCGTTTTAATACGAAGTCCCAGCTCTTTATTTAAACATTGTTTTCTTTCTTTTATAGATGATTCAGTCATTGCTTGCCTCCTGTATTGTAAGAGTAACTCCTGTATAAAGAATAATGGTAACTTGATAAATTGATAACTATGTGATACACTTAGTGTCAATAAATGTAATTAACTTACTGTTTTAGGGAAGAAAGTATCTTTGTCTAATTCAACATCTATGTGGTTAATAAGGAGTTTAATACCCTGATACGATTGAATATGAACTTAGCATTTAATGACGCTGTTATAAGAATATCATCTTATAAACGGCGTTTAACTATATGTCTATTTTTTAGAAGATTTAAAGGGGAGGATAAAAATGGATGAAAGTAAAAAGTCTATAATAAGAGTAATTTTTATGGTTTGTTTAAAAATTGTCTTGATTTTGGTGATGATTGTGACCTTTTATAAGTTGCCAAGTATTATTGCTGAAAAAATAAGTTATATACAGCTTAAAAATAAGGAAATCAAACAAGATTTAGCAGAGGAGAAATAAGTATGGAAGAGAATAATTTTTTTGAGGAATTTATTAAAAACTTTAACAAGGAAATGAAAGAGATGGGACATGCAAACTTAATCATAGCTGGAAAAACGGGTGTGGGAAAGAGTACTCTGATTAATGCTGCATTTAGGGAAGATGTTGCAAAGACAGGAATAGGTACACCTGTAACGGATGAGGGAGATGTTCGTTGGTATGAGAAAAAAGGTTTCCCATTGAGAATTTATGACACAATAGGTCTAGAACTCAATGAAGAAAAACGCAGACGTTCAATAGAAATGATAAAGAAAGTATGTCAGGATGGCAAAAAAAGCAATGATCCTGATAAATTAATCCATGTTATGTGGTATTGTGTTGCTAGTGATTGTGATAGATTGGAAAAGTATGAGGTTGATTACATAAATAGTATTTCTGAGGAAGTAGAAGTTGTTCTTGTCATTACAAAATCTTATAGAAAAAAACATTCGGAAAGATTAGTCAAAGCTATTGAAAAAGACTATCCAGGGTTAAAAGTAAAGAATAAAGTGGTCGTTTTAGCTCAAGATGAAAATCCCGATGATTGTGATGAAGATGTGGAACCAAAGAAGGCTTTTGGTGTAGATACTTTAGTTGAGATAACTGCTCAAATTGTTCCAGAATCAGCACAAAAAGCATGGTGTAACGCACAAAAGGCTTCGCTAGAATTAAAATGCAATAAGGCTCAAACATTAGTTTGTACAACTGCGGCTGCAAGTTTTGGTGAAGGATATATTCCATTGCCTTTTTCTGATGCATTAGCGCTTGTACCGACACAATTGGCAATGTTAGCAGGAATTACTGCAATATTTGGTATTACTGTTTCAGAAAATCTGCTTAAATCGATTGTAGCATCTTTGGCTGGTACCGCAAGCACAACATTTGCTGGAAGGACAATTGTATCTAATTTATTAAAGATGATTCCTGGTGTTGGTACTGCACTAGGTGGAACAATAAGCGGGGTGACAGCGACTGTTCTTACTACTGCATTAGGCGAAGCATATATTGCGATTATGAAGATGATTGCAAATGCTGAAATTAGTGAGAAGGACCTTGAAACAAAAGCAGTTCAGCAAAGATTACAAAATATTTTTAAAGAAAAACTTAAAATAGAAACTAACTGAATCCTTGCAAACATGTAAATCCAAAAGTTATCAAAATCTTATTGTATTATGAAATGCTACATAGAAATAATAGGGGGAAATTTCATATGTTTGGAAATAAAAATATGGGGTTACTAATTGATGAGATTTGTGAAACTATAGAAAAGAATAATATTATGTTCAAGTATTTAATAGTCGTTTCTGGTCCGATAAGAGTAGGTCCGGATGATTGTGATTCGGATTTGATTATTGTTACTGAAGATGGACATAGTTTGTATTTTAATTACGAGAAGCATGGTTTTGCTCCACCATCTTGTGCAAGGATATTTGCTAATAGATTAGCTTTCAAATTCCATCTTTTTGTTGAGCCGTACACAGTAGCTGATTATATTAGAGGCTATGATCAAGTTTCAAATTATCGTCTGGTTAAAGAAAATCCTGAATTAAAAGAACAAGAAAAAAAGCGAAAATGGAAAAAATTAATAAAATGTTAGTTGTAAACGAGGAGGAATATAAAATGAAAATGTTAGTCCTTTCGGATAATTCCACTAATGAATATGGTTTTGAAATTGCAGTAGATTTAGAAACGGGTGTAAACTATTTTAGATGTAATGGTATTTTAACTCCTAGGTATAAAAGAGATGGGTTATTATATGTTAGTTCAAAAGAAGAGATTGAACAAAAGATAAAAGAAATTGAGATTA
>JBJENY010000080.1:0-3442 GCA_051880435.1 Lachnospiraceae bacterium
TCATGAACTGGAAGGGATTACAGAATTAAATGTGGATATAAAAGAATTGAAGTATGTAACTTCCGCAGGTCTTAGAGTATTACTTGCTGCCACAAAGAAGATGAAGCTAAAGGGTGGAATCATGACAATATACAATGCAAATGAGGACGTCATGGAAGTGTTTGAAATCACAGGATTCATAGAAATCCTAAATATTCGATGAGCAGATTTAGTTTGTTTTGGTTTGAATAATGTGTTAGAAAGCCGTGAATTAATTTGTGATAAATGTATTAATGAAGTAACCAATGAAGTATTATACCGATTTTTTAGGAATGTATTGGATACTTTACGGTAAATTGAAGCCCCATAGGAAGTCTCTTAAATTATAAAGTGAATCATGATTGAATTTATAATGAACAGGGTGTCATGCAAGTTTTCTTGTAAATGACACCCTGTTTGTTGTGATAAAATGTTGTCATTTTCCCTAAGTATGAAGGCTTCTGTTTCAAATGTAAGGGTTTTGTAAGGGTCATGAAAGTGGATTTGTGCTATTCTATAACAGAGTATGCTTTTATATATTCGATGATTATATGTAAAAGAGATACACGGGAAAATGAATATAATATAAATTAATTTATATTAAATTAGAGAACATTTTTATTATTTTTTTGATGAAAATGTCATGAATATGAGAAAGGCAAAACCATGTGGTACAAAAGAAAACACAAACAAAACAATTTTTTATTCATATTTTTCGCACTTCTACTGGAGTTATGTCTTGTTACCGGTATGAGTCTTCAGGTAGTAAATGCAGAAGAGGCAGTTAATACAGACAATAAAAAGCTGTTAAATGGTAGCTTTGAAGATGTAACTGGAGTGACGTGGGGGACGAATAAGTATGCATCACCGGATCAAGGAGCCGTTGAAGCATGGAACACAACAGCCACTGACGGGAAAATAGAATTATTTATAGAAAATCAGGGTGTTTATATAAAACCTAGTGTGATATTGAAACCTTCAGCAGGGACTATTGCTGCGGAATTAAATGCAAACGAGGAGAGTACATTATATCAGAACGTTGCTACCACCCCTGCCAGTATCTATCAATGGGGATTGGATCATGGTGCCCGTAATTATGCGGATACCATGGCATTGGTAATCGGACCAAAACAGACTGTGGATCCATCAAAACAGGATATTAATAACGATGGAAATGCGGATAAAGACGGACGGGATCAGCTAATGCAGATGGTAGACTGGCTGATTGACCAGGGAAAGACGTCTGTAAAGACCACTAAAGGTATAGAGCCACATCTTACAGTCTACAGTAAGAAATTCGCTGCAAATGGTACCTTCGAAAATAATTCGGGAAATAATGCTTTCAGTCTGACACCAAGTGCTATCTATACCGAAGAATGGAAAATCTGGATTATTGCAGACGTAAGTGCTTCAAGTGGAACGAATCCATGGGGAAAATATGGTGCCAATGATCCCGCTAACAGTAGTACAGGAGTGAATCTAAGTGGGGATTATTTCTATACCGTACCTGCTGACCAGACAGAAACTATATTTGGATTTGTTTCCGTTGGAGGTGTTACTGATGATTCAGGCACTCTCAGTACAAAAACGTCCTTTGGAAATTTCTTAGATAATATCAATTTTAAGATATTTCACCCATTGTCAGGAAGTTCGACACTTCACGGAAGCGGTGTGGTTAGTGACAGTACCGGAGCAACGTCAGGCGAAGCGGATGTAAGTTCAGGCTACGAGATTACAGTGGATGATAAGCTGATTACCTATGCTGTGGATGGGGAACCCTTGAAGGTTCAGGCGGTTATTAAGAAAAATGATGCTGATGAAGGATGTGAATTTGTCGGATTATATTATACGGTACAGGATGCATCGGGAAATCTGGTAACTACATTTTTGAAAAAAGATGGAAATGAGATTGAATATAGTGAAAGTTTAACAGATGAGGATAAGAAGAATAAATGGATAAAAACCACTAATGGCTCAGGAGATATCATTTATACCTATTATCTGGATAATATCACTACGGCAACGGATCTGCATTTTGTCTTTATCAAAAGTCCTACAGTGACCTATGACCCGAATGGGGGAAAACCATATACGGTTGAAAGAACCTATAATACGGGTGAAGCAGCCAATGTTTATAGCTTCAAACCGGTTCCCTATACAGATGAGGGAGGGAACAACAAATTTACATATATTTCTCCTTATGTATCCAGGGCAGCTGTAGGTCAAAATGATGGCTGGAAATTTATGGGATGGTTATTGACCGGTGATACAGTAAGTGATGTACCGCCGGGTACGGTTCAGGTAAATGCTGGCGAATTGGGTAAATTATTGCTTCCGGCAGAACATACCATTGCCTGTGATTTTAGTGGAGAAAGTACGAAGAAGGAACAGTATTTTAAAATATGGGAAGGGAAGTATGCGACGTCAGACCTGGATCAGGAGACTGATTCCGAAACATATACAAAATGGACTACAAGAGATTCGACGGCAACACCTAGTTATGCCAATATTCACAAGGGTCTTACTATGGTTGCCCAGTGGCGGTGGCGGCAGGCATTTCTTCCACAAATCAAAAGTAGTGGTGGATATACGAATTCCGATACTGGTGGAACGGTTGAGATTACCAGCGTAACAAATACGGACGAAAATTATTTGGCTGAATATAATGAAAGTGGTGGAAGCGGCGGAAAAGCTTATTTTGCCACAACGGATGAAATTGTAACTGCCAAGGCGACAGCAAAAACAGGTTATGAATTTGTGGGTTGGTATGATGGTGCCGGTGATGATGCGAATTTGATTACCACGCAAGCAACCTATAGTTTTATTGAAACGAAAGAAAATGTTGGCACTTACTATGCAAGATTTTCAGGAACAGTGACCCAGACCTATACGCGTCAGGTTAAGGATGGGGATAACTGGACAGATATTCCGGGAGATGCTGATAATGTCGCAGGGAATCTGGACCGTTATTCTTATGTTGATGTAGTCGGAAAGGACATTAGTGCTACTGCGACAGCTGGGTCAGGTTATAAATGCATTGGCTGGTATGATTCGGATGAAAATAAAGTTGGTGATTCAATGTTAAGTAATGAGGGAAGAACCATTAGTTATACAACAACCGGGGATGCCACTTATATTGCAAGATTTGAGAAAACAGTGAAACAGACCTTTGACCGTCAGATATTAGAGGGAAGTACATGGAAAACAACAACAGATAATAAAGTAGGAACGCTGACCAATTATACCCATACGGATGTAGTTGGGGCAACTGCTACATCCAAAGCAACAGCAGGAACAGGTTATAAATTTTTAGGTTGGTATGATGCAGCTGGAAATCCGGTAAGCACAGATAAGTTAAGTTCGGACAAGAAAACCATCAGTTATATAACAACGGGAGCTGCAACCTATCATGCCCGGTTTGAAA
>JBJENY010000080.1:3542-10238 GCA_051880435.1 Lachnospiraceae bacterium
AATATTTTAAGCTATACCGCAACTGCGAATGCCACATATATCGCAAGATTCCAGAGAGTGGAAGTAATAGAGACCGTAATCCAGACCTATAAGAGACAGGTAGCGAATGGAGCTACATGGGAAGAAACTACAAATAACAGTATCGGAACTGTCACCCCTGGAAGTTTAACCTGTGAAGTAGGAGAACCGGCTGGTTCCACAGCTACAGCAGGAACAGGCTATGAATTTGTAGGTTGGTATGATGAGGAAGGCAACGCAGTAGCAAATAGCATGCTAGGCGATGAAAGAAACATCTTAAGCTACATCGCAACGGCAAATGCCACATATATTGCAAGATTCCAGAGGGTAGAAGTAACAGAGAACGTAACCCAGATCTTTATTCGTCAGATAAAAGTGGGTGGTACATGGACAACCACCACAGATGATGAAGTGGGAACACTGACCCATTACACACATATGGATGTAGTGGGAGCAACCGCAACTTCCACAGCGGCAGCCGGAACAGGCTATGAATTCGTCGGCTGGTATGATGAGGAAGGACATGCAGTAGCGGATACGATGTTAAGTGATGGAGGAAAATCCATCATTTATACAACAACGGAAGATACAACCTATTATGCCCGGTTTGAAAAAATCATGGTAACCCAGACCTATAAGAGAGAGGTAAAGAATGGAGCTACATGGGAAGAAACTACAAATAACAGCGTCGGAACTGTCACTCCCGGAAGCTTAACCTGTGAAGTAGGAAAACCGGCTGGTTCCACAGCTACAGCAGGAACAGGCTATGAGTTCGTAGGCTGGTATGACGAGGAAGGAAACGCAGTAGCAGACACTATGCTGGGAGCAGAAAGTAATATTTTAAGTTACACAGCAACAGCAAATGTCACATATATCGCAAGATTCCAGAGAGAGGAAGTAATAGACCCAGTAACCCAGACTTATAAGAGACAGGTAAAGAATGGTGATGTATGGGAAAATACAATAGATGATCAAATCGGAACTGTCACTCCCGGAAGCTTAACCTGTGAAGTGGGAGAACCGGCTGGTTCCACAGCGGCAGCAGGAACAGGCTATGAATTTGTAGGCTCGTATGACGAGGAAGGAAACGCAGTAGCAGACACTATGCTGGGAGCAGAAAGTAATATTTTAAGTTACACAGCAACAGCAAATGCCACATATATCGCAAGATTCCAGAGGGTAGAAGTAACAGAGACCATAACCCAGACCTTTATCCGTCAGATAAAAGTAGATGGTACATGGACAACCACCACAGATGATGAAGTGGGAACACTGACCTATTACACACATACGGATGTAGTGGGAGCAACTGCAACTTCCACAGCAACAGCCGGAACAGGCTATGAGTTTGTGGGCTGGTATGATGAGGAAGAAAATGCAGTAGCGGATACCATGTTAAGTGATGGTGGAAAAACCATCAGTTATACAACAACGGGAGCCGCAACCTACTATGCAAGATTCCAGAGAGAGGAAGCAATAGAGACAGTAACCCAGACCTTTATCAGACAGGTAAAAGAAGGAGACAACTGGAAATATACTACGGATAATACCATAGGAACGTTAGATTGTTATACTCATGTAGATGTAGTGGGAAGAACAGTAAGCGTCACAGTAACAGTAGGAGCCGGATATGAATTCATCGGCTGGTATAATAGGGCAGGAGAAAAAGTTGCAGCAGACATGTTAAGCAATAACGGAATGACCCTAAGCTATACAACAACCGGAAATGCTACCTACTATGCCCGGTTCCAAAAAGATGAATCTGCGGAAACAGTAACCCAAACCTTTGTCCGCAGGATTAAAAATAGAGCTGCATGGATAAATACGGAAGATGACAGAGTAGGAATACTGACCTGTTATACCCATACAGATGTAGAGGGAACTAAAGTAAGCTCCACAGCACAAGCCGGAGCTGGTTATGAGTTTGTAGGTTGGTATGACGCAAGTGGAAATGCAGTAGTGGATACCATGTTAAGTTCAGACAAGAAAACCATCATTTACACAACAACAGGAGATGCCACCTACTATGCTCATTTCCAAAGAGTGGAAGTAGTGGAGCAGGTAACCCAGACCTTCATCCGTCAGATAAAGAATGATGAAGCATGGGATATAACCACAGATGACAATGTAGGAACACTAACCTGTTATACGCATACGGATGTAGCAGGAAAGGGAGTAAGCTCTACAGCACAAGAGGGAGAAGGCTATGTGTTTGTTGGTTGGTATGATGAAAATGGAAATGCAGTAGCAGATACTATGTTAAGTTCAGACAAGAAAACCATCATTTACACAACAACCGGAGATGCTACTTACTATGCCCGATTCCGAAGTACAGCTATTTCAGGAAATCCACCTGTGACGGACGCAAGCACCGAGACGGATACGAATTCGGATTCTAATATTGAATCCGGTAATCGGGAATCTGCAACCGGTGATCAAAGTAATCCGGTATTATGGACAACACTTTTATTTATGTCAATGGTTGCCATGGCAGTATTGTTTACAAAAAGAAATAAATATAATTGATATTCCTTTTATGGAAAGGTAAAATAATATTTATTGGAAGCTGTGAAATTTCATGTTGAATTTTACAGCTTCTTTTTATTTCAGGATATGTGTATAAAATCCATTTTTATGTAAATACTTCTATATGAAAATAAAAAAGAGAGGTGTTTACATGGTATTAAAGGAAAATGAAAAAACTGTATTAAAAGATTTACAAACACAGGAGAAAAGCTGTGTGGAAAAGTATGAAAGATATGCCTCGCAGGCAAAGGATCCTGTTTTAAAGGATTTGTTTTTGAAGCTGAAACAAGAAGAACAAAAACATTTAGATTCTATTACAAGTGTTTTAAATGGGGAATCAGTGCCAAGTAGTGACTGTAATGACAGTGGTGGTGCAAATTATAACCCGGAAGCTACTTACAGTAAAGGAGAAGATACACCGGAAAAAACAAGCGATTGTTTTTTGGCAACCGACTGTATTGGAACGGAAAAGCTGGTTTCTTCTACGTATAATACAGATGTATTTAATTTTGAAAATTCCGCTTTGCGAAAACTCCTTGCAGATATTTTAGTAGAGGAACAAAATCATGGGGAGATGCTATGGAAATATAAAACAGCAAATGGAATGGCATAGGTGATAATATCACGAAAAACGATTCATGGTGTTTGCTAATAATAAAATAAGTATGATTAATGTTAGAAAGCTCAGTACAAAAACTGGGCTTTTTTTACATATTTTGTCATAAATTATTTGTTTTTTATGTCTTTTTCCTGTATGATGAAATCGTATTGAAAGAAATATTTGTAAAGGGGGATTTCTTGAGATTTATTTTTTGGTTTAAAAAAACCACTTTGAGGGATTAGGAGGAAAAGGATGAAAAAATTTTATGAATTACAAAACTATGTGGCTTTCAATTTTTTGTCTGTTGCATTGGCTATGGTACTTGTAGGTGCAATATTTATTGGTATGACGGTGCAGGATGTCATCTCATCATCAAAGGCGCCTGTTGACTTTAATGAAATATCAGAATCCCAGTGTAAGCCGGGTACCCATGTGACTGGTGATGTATATGGTACAATTGGATATTACTGGGAATCTTATCATACTACGAATGGTGTGAAACAGGAATCTTCAACAGAGAGAATCTACTTGATACCTTATGGAACAGAGGGAAAATACATAGGTTTGAATGTAAGAAAACATGAATTTGAAAAAATGGATGATTTGGAAAATGCTACTTATGAGGCCTTTGAAAACAATGAGTTCCCAAAACCTTTGACCGGTTATGAAGGTTATATTAAAAAATGTGATGGAAGAATGAAGGCTGCGTTAGAAGATGCTTATTTGGCGCTCGGAGGAGATGGGGATGTAAATGAAATATTTGTCCCATATTACATCGAACAAAGCAGTGGAACAAGTATGACAATGACATTAATTGGCGTGGGATTTTTGGCTGCAGCTGCTGTCTTTTTTGTGCTCTTTGCTACAAAGCTAAAAAAAGAAAAAATGATGATGGGAAATAGTGTATATCTTGGCAAAATTATTTTTGACCGAAATGATTATTTGGCACAAATAAGACCAATCCAACAGGAATATGACAATTCTGCAAACTTAGATATAGAGGAAACCCCTGAGATGAGTGAACCGGAAGAAATGATAAATGAAGTATGGAAAAATGAAACTTTTGATACAGGAGAATCTGATTCAAAATTTAATTTGAGAATGAAATCAGAAGAATAGTGAAGGGGGTAACATGAAAATGAAAGATATGGGTAAAGGTGATATTTATCAAATCTGTAAAAAAGTTCGAATGAATGGAATCTTTGCAGGCGTTGTAGTAACAGTTATATGGGCATTATTATATTTTGTTTTGGTAAGAGGCAGTTTTGTGGACATTTTTTATGGTATTAATCGTGTTTATTTACTGATTTTTATTGTAGGAATCGGTTTTATCGTGGTGAATGGATTTTGTCTGTTGATAAATTTAGATAAGAAACAAATACAAAACCAGGTTGCGGAACAGGGAATCTATTTGGAGCAGTTTGAAAGCAATCTGGATGAAGGAGTTGCTTTTTGCCAAAAGGGTGGAAGTGATGTGTTCTTTATTTCCAGCCAGTATGGTCTTTTGAGGTCCCGAGGCGTTTGGAAAGTCATTCGTACAGAAAACATTATGAAGCTTGGTGTTGACAGAATTGAACGGGGACAGGTTGTTGTTGAAAGGGCACACTGTCTTATGAGAGATGGAAATGTATATACAGTATCCATACCCAATGCATTGGCAATGCAGGCAGTAGAATTTCTAAAGATGACAATGAACTCAGGAATTGTGACTGATAATAATTAAATATCACCTGACTGAAATCGCTGAAAAAATTGTAATTAAAATAAAAATCCGTTATACTAATGACAGAAATTAGAATTGTCATTCGTGTAACGTTTTTTTCTGGGAGGTAATAGACATGGGTGTATATTTTAATCCGAATAATGAAAGCTTTACAAGTGATAAAAATAGCAAAATTTATATAGATAAGACCGGTTTATTAGAATATTTAAATGGTGTTTTGTGTACGAATGGTAAATGCATCGCTTTAAGCCATGCCAGACGTTTTGGAAAATCCCATGCTGCAGGAATGATAGATGCTTACTACAGTCTTGGATGTGATTCTAGTAATCTGTTTGATGATACCAGGATTTCTGAAAGTTCCGATTACAGGAAGTATATGAATCAATATAATGTGATTCATATCGATGTTTCATCATTTTGGGATTCTTATAAGGATAATATCGTTGAGAAGATTATCAAGTATATATGTGATGATATAAGAGAGGTATATGAGGATAAGATAGATTATTCAAAAATGATTAATACCGTTCTCATGAGTGTTTATAAAGCATCTAATGTTCCCTTTGTAATTATCATTGATGAATGGGATTGTGTCATCAGAAATAGTGAAGATAAAGAACTGGTTCATAGATATTTGCAGTTCCTTCATTCACTATTCAAATCAGAAGAATCAAAGGCATTTCTTGCATTGGCTTATATTACGGGAATTTTGCCAGTTAAGAAGATAAAAGATGAATCAGCACTGAACAATTTCAGGGAATATACGATGTTAAAATCAAGACCAATTACTGAATACTATGGATTTACAGAGGAAGAAGTGAAGGAACTGTGTAAAAAATTTGAGATGGATTTTGATTCTACAAGGGCCTGGTATAACGGATATTTGATCGATGGAAGACACATGTATAATCCGAATTCAGTTGTTCAGGCTATGGTGAACCGGGATTTTGATTCCTATTGGAGAAATACATCATCCTTTGCATCTATAAATACTTTTATTACCATGAATTATGCGGGTTTGAAGGATGATATTATGACAATGTTATCAGGTGGAAAAGTAAGGGTAAATACGATTACATTTCAAAATGATTTTTCCACAATTGCATCAAAAGATGATGCATTAACAGCACTTATTCATTTGGGATATCTTGGGTATGATGCCGACAGGAAATGTGCATTTATTCCAAACTATGAGGTTGCTACAGCATTTGAGGCAGCCCTGCAGATAGGTGAATGGAAAGACATTGCCAAGGCCATCTCCATATGTGACGAATTGTTGGATGAAACAATAGAAGGCAATGCTGACAGAGTGGCAGAACTGATTGAATTAGCACATGAAACTTATACTTCTGTCTTAACCTATAATGACGAGAATTCTTTAAGTTGCGTTTTGACAATGGCATATTTTACCGCCAGAGGATATTATAATATTATCCGAGAGATGCCATCAGGTAAAGGCTTTGCAGACTTTGTGTTTATTCCAAGAGTAAATGCTGGTTGGAGACCAGCCATGGTTGTAGAGCTAAAGTACAATAAATCAGCAGACACAGCTATTAAGCAGATAAAAGAAAAAAGATATCAGGGAGCATTGTCAGGTTATAGTGATAAGATTCTTTTAGTTGGAATCAATTACGAAACAGAGGGAAAAGAAAACAAACATCATACCTGTATGATAGAGGAATGGAAAGAATAAAAAATTTTGAGTAACAAAAGCTTTATAGATAAAGGAAGGTGAATATCATGTATCAATTTACAGAGGATTGTCTGACAGGGGTTGGAATTATTGATGATGAGCACAAGCAGTTGTTTGCAACAATGAATGAAATAT
>JBJENY010000081.1:0-10196 GCA_051880435.1 Lachnospiraceae bacterium
AGAGGTTTCTTTTTATTCAATTGGCATTATTTCTAAATTACAGGAATGCTCCTTTCTATTACGATTCCATGGGCAATACCCGGAACAGATTGGCCTTCATTAAAGCTTACTGTCGAAAGCAACGCTCCTGTTGGAATAAATAAAATACGATTCAGCTCACCCTCTTGCAATTCTCTCATGATTTTTCCGGCCAGGGTAACAGCACTACATCCGCATCCGGAACCCCCGGCATGGGTTCCCTGGGAACAATCATGAAATATTTCCATACCACAATCACGATGAACCTTAGAAATATCAATTCCCTGGTCATATAATAGTTTACACAAAACATCATGCCCAACGCTTCCCAAATCCCCGGTAATAATTGCATCATAATCCTCCGGTTTTCGATTAAAATCCTTGAAATGCTGGTATATTAAATTTGCCGCAGCAGGTGCCATACAAGCACCCATATTCATAGAGTCCTTTACACCATAATCCACAATAATACCTGTTGTAATTCCGGATATCTGTATGTCTCCACTGTCTTTTGAAAGAATAAATGAACCACATCCTGTAACAGTATAAGTAGATGACATGGGACGTTGATTTCCATATTCCAAGGGAAAACGAAACTGTTTTTCTGCACTTCCAAAATGACTGGACGCTACTGCTAACACATGATCAGCATAGCCTCCATGAATTGTCATAGCCGCCAATGATAATGCTTCACCCATAGTAGAACAGGCTCCATACAGACCAAATAACGGTATTTCAAACTCCTTTACACCAAAGGTTGTGGCGATTAGTTGTCCTAATAAATCACCGGAAAAAATATAACGAATATCTTCGGCCTTTAATTTCGCTTTCATCAAACATCGGAGAATGGTCTGTCTTACCATCTCACTTTCCCCTTCTTCCCATGTATTTTGTCCAAATGTGGCATCATCATATATAACATCAAAGTAATCCTTTAACGGACCTTCTCCTTCCTTTGGACCAACAATACATGCAGAAGACATAATATAAACGGGTTTTTCAAACATAATACTTTGTTTTCCTTTTTTTACTACATTGCTCATATATAGCTCCTTTCTACAACAAAAAGAAAAAGGTGTTACCTTTCATAACACCTTTATACTATATTCTATATTATGTATTTTTTTGCTGTTATTATACATTTCCCAAACATCACAAAAATATAAAAAGAGAAAAAACAATCTTATGCTTCTCCACTTACCATCCAAGGGGACGGCTGTGCAACCATAACACTTCGCTTATCACTTTTAGAAATTGCGATTTGTAATACCTCGGTATTCTTAATATTATACTTATCAAATATGTTTTTTATACTAACAAGCATATCTAATTCTAATGTATATACAATAAACTGGATATTCGGATTTACTTCTAACAACACCTTCATTTCTTCCTCTAAACGGTTAGAAGCAACAATAAATGCTAAACGGGGAACAGGAATGTTCTCCATATTTTCCTTTGACAGCTTTGGAATAATCTCCACATTATGCACACCGAATTTACTAACATTATCCTGAAGAGAACGCATATCCCTTTCATCAGGTTCAACTGCAATAATGGTACCCTCACTTGCCACAATGGCAGCCTCAATAACAATGCTTTCTCCACTCACAATGCAAATTGTATCACCAACGTCACAAGACAACATATTCATAATCACCGAACGAATCTCATGCCCTACATAATTAACAGAGCCTTTAGAAAAATATTCATTACGGATACCATAACGAGATGCTTCTCTGGTGTTTTCATTAATAATAAAAATAACGGTTGGTTCTGTAATTTTACGATCCATGTAATCTTTTATTTTTCTTGTTTTCACTTCATCATCTTTACTTGTTCCGATGCCAAGCCACATATCATATTCACCGTAGCCGCCTTCCCATAATTCGTAAAACAAATCCGGTTGGCTTTCATCAGCAAATATCATAACTCTTTTATGGGTTTCTATTGTAGGTAGTACATTTTTCTTTTTACCGCAAATATTGAGCATTTTTATTTTCTCCGGACTTACCCCCATACGATCCGCAAAATTACCAACCCACGCTAACATTTCAGATGTATTATATACTTTCATGCCACTAGTTTCCATAGTATTACCTCCCACCAATTCATGTAATCAGTTTTCTATATTTTACTCCATTTACTATATTTTTACAACAAAAAAAGGCGCCACATCCTAAGATGCAGACGCCATACTTTTCATCATTCTACGGTGATTAATATACTCTTCCACTTTATTCTTATCTATTTTTAAGCTAATTGCCAACTCTCCATACAAATTATCAATGGCACTTTTTAAATATCGTTCATCACATGCCGACATTTTCTTTCCCTGTGCTAATCTTTCTTCTTTTCGCTTTAATATCGTATTAATTACTCTAATCCATTCTCTGCAATCACAGGACTTAATGGCTTCTTTATATGCCATCTCACGATTTTTATCATTTAATTCCCTGATTTCTTCTATGGTTGTCATTTCATCAATCAGTTCATAAGCTTCTGCCTTATCAACAACTCTTCTCATTACAATCTTCTGATTATCTACCGGAGTATATACTTTACTTCCTCTGGTATATAAAGGGGTAAGGGTATAATATTCTCTTTCACTCTCCACCCCAGCCATTTGCATTGGTCCAACAGCTTCCACTTTACATACACCGTTCATGCCATAAACGATATATTCGCCGATTTCAAACATTTTTCTCCTCTCTTTCTTTACTAAAACACGGGTCAACTTCTTTTTTTATAATAACATTTCTACTTTTTTAATGTAAGTTTTTCTTATCAAAAAAACATTTTTCTCCGTTTTTCACACTTCATTGTCGATAAATTGTGCATAATGACAATCTAAGTAAAGCTCTATATTTTTATTCTTTCCAATTATTAACAAATAATACATATAATATGTTTTTATGAAAAATCCATATCATATGGTCATATGAAATAACCCATGTAATATCTTTTTATGAAAAAAATCCATTATAGTAAACACTACAATGGATTTTAAAAATCAGATTATGCATTATATTTTTTTAATAATCCAATACCTAAAGGATATGGACCTGTATGAACGCCTATCATTGCTCCAATTTGATAAATATCAATATCATCCTTTTGGGGATCTTTATTTAAAGAAGTAAGCAGCTGCTCCTTTAATTCTACTGCTTCCCGGTAATCATATCCATACCCGATAACGATTTCATAATCATCAACAGATGCTCCGATCTCATCAAAATGGCTCTTTGTTTTTTCGATTATCTTTTGAACGGATTTCCCACGGCTTCTGGCAACCCCGAAAGGAAATATTTCTCCCTCTTTTAATATAATCAAAGGTCTGATTTTTAAAGCATTCATTGCTACTTTCATAACTTTACCTACACGGCCACCATGAATCAGATAATCCATATTTCCCACAGTAAAGATGATTCGACCGCTTTCTTTTATTCTGTTAATGGTTTCTTCTGTTTTATAAAGGTCATATCCTTCATCCCGCATCTTAACAGCTTCCAACACCAAAATACCCTGAAGCACCGTATTCACCATAGCATCCACTACTGAGATTTTTGCCTCCGGATATTCTTCTAACAAAATATCTCTTGCAGCAACGGCAGAATTGTAGGAACCACTAAACTTTGTTGTAATACAGATACATAATATATCTTTTCCTTCTTTTAGATACCCTGAAAATGCATTTACGTAATCTTCAATTGACGGCAATGATGTTTTAGGGAATACATCCGGATTATCTATCATTTTTTGATAAAATTCATGAACTTCAATATCCTCATTTTCCTTAAAATAATTTTCTCCATCAAAGGATATATAAAAGGGTACTACATGTATATTCTTTTCTTTTATAACTTCTTTGGATAAATCACAAGAACTGTCACTAATAATTTGATATGCCATACATTTTCTCTCTCCTAATTCATATACACAAATATTCTTTCTATAACACATAGTTTATAAAACCATATCTTGATGTATATGTACTATATCACACAAACAGACAATTGAAAAGAGCTTTTCATAAATAAAGCCATACATTTTTTCAAACGTATGACTTTATCGCATATTCATTATTTTCTACAAAAACTGCTTCATTTCTTTCATAAAAGATTCTTCTACCTTTAACAGTTCTCTTGCCAGTTCCTTACTCTCTTTTGATGCGCCAATGTACTTATTCAAATATTCTGCCACTGATTGAATCCCCATATTACAGCCATCCATCATAATTTTTGCTGCCTGACTGTCACTTTCATTCATGGTCATTTTCATTTCTGTTGATATCCATGACATGGCAGATGCCATTAATCCGGGTTCTTCCTCTTTTTCCCCGTTAAGCATTAATTGTTCATCAATTCTTTTTTCCAAATCCTCATGTTTTTTCTCATAGCTATGAATCAGTTCCAACTGTTTTTCGTTCTTCACATAATCAAGTATTTGATCCATACTATTAATTGCCATTTTACATCCTGAATTGCATTCTTTTAATAACTCAACTGTTTGTGATGCCATATTTTCGCTAATCCTTTCTTTTTCAATACGATTGGTAAATAAATACCATCTATTGAATCAGTATAACCAAAACAAACATATTTCTATTCACAAAATCAGTATATTGACAAAATATTTGATGGTTTGAAAAATTTTAAATTTCACATTTTGAGCATACAAAAGACATAATTTTTTCACAATTTTACTATATACTCACCTTGTAAGAGCTTTTCATATGATACAACTTAGTTGTATCGAAATCCTCTCCCCCTCATTAAAGAAGCTTTAGTTTTCACTAAAGCTTCTTCCTATTTTTAAGGTTTACTTTATAATCTTCTTCACATTCTTCGATATCAACCACATCAAATACCTTTAGCAAATTACCATCAACTGTAAAATGTACATCTTTTCCACAATAAGACACCCCATATTTTCTTGTATTATCCTCATGGTAGGAAGGTCTTGGGTCCTGTTTTAATACTCCAATAATTCCATTTTGCTTTTCTTTTGGAAACCGTTCTAACAAATTTTTGGGGAAATCAACCTGCAGTTCATAATCAGCAACTATTTCGGCAAAACCACCTCTTGCCTCAGGATGGCTATCCACCGTTGGCAAATATGGTTTTATGTCATATATCGGAGTCCCACTACGTAAATCAATACCGGAAACATATAACACCGGTCCCTCCTTTGTTTCTTCAATCCCATCAAGTTTTACACAGGACAATCCAATTCCATTAGGGCGAAATGGTGATCTGGTTGCAAATACACCCATACACGTATTACCACCGAGCCGCGGCGGTTTTACTGTAGCAGACCAATGTTTGCGTGTCACATTTTGAAACTCCCAAAGCAACCAGATATAATCAAATCCCTCTAATCCTTTCACTGCGTCCACGCTCCTGTACTTGGGTTCAAAAACTATTTTTCCGGTTAATTCATCAACCAAACCACTCTGCCTGGGAATCCCAAACTTTTCCGGAAAATCAGTTTCAATATATGCTATTACATCCAAAGTTTTTTTCTCACTCATACCTGTTATCTTCCTTTTACCAGTTTTCCTTTTCATTCCATTCACACTAGCCAATGGCTTGAAGGGATGCACTTACACATAACCGGCCATAACCGGAAATCCAATCCGGTACTGTTTCCTGAAATGGCAATGCAACGGCACCCTTAATCAGTGCAGCCCTCATTTTTTCTCCATATAAATAGATATCATTACCATTTACAATACCATACTCCATCAAAAGCGCACAAGCCCCTGTTACAAAAGGCGCGGCAAAGGAAGTTCCGCTCACAACCCGGTATCCTCCACCAACACTACATGTATTTATATTCACCGCAGGTGCACATAAGTCAGGTTTTTGTTGTAGCATAAAGTTTTCCTTACCTCTGCCGGAAAAAGCTGCATAGGTAGCATTTTGAGAATTGTATCCACTGACTGTAATAACCCCTCCTGCAGTTCCCGGAACAACCAACGTATCACTTAATGTAGGATTAACAAAATATACCTCAGATGACGTACTCCCTGCAACAGGTAGCCACATATTATACTGTCCGTTTATGATATTACGAGGAACAAAAATAACCTTCCAAATACCATAAGATACATACACATTCTCAGATGTCACAGAAATATATACTTCCTGTCTGCGATTATAAGGAGTAGGTTCCCCATACAATACGGAAATCCTATTACCATCCACCCTATAATTTTGAATTTCACTATATGAAGAAAATGGACCTATGCGAATCCCATTGGGAACCTCTAAATATATATCAAAGGTATCTTCAAAGGATTTCCAAATCTGCAGATTAAATGTAGACAAATAATTTTCTACTACAAACTCATTCACTTCTTCCTGATACAAATAAGGAATAAAATTTAGTGTTCCACCCACATGGCGACCGGTTAATCCTTCATTCCCGCTTCCTGTAACAATTGACAGCTGATACAAATTAGCCACGTAATCTAAATAGGTTTCCACAATAGAATCCCCATTGTGATCCCCGTAATTATTGCCAAAACTAATGTTAATGGCAATAGGCTTCCCTAATTGTATTGCTCTTCTGACAACAAAATCAATCCCTAACATTAACTGGGTTGTTCTGGGAAAACCAAAATCATCCGGATTTCCTAATTTCACAACAATAATATCCGCATCAGGAGCCATACCAACAATTTGTCCATTAGAAGCATTTCCATTACCTGCCATAATCCCTAATACAGCAGTTCCATGTCCACTAGAATCAAAGGAAGGAAATGCTGCATCTCCCAACAGGATTTCATTAATTTCATTTTTTGTAAATTCCACACCGAAACTATATTCATCCGGTGGTACTCCTACCAAGGTTTGATCCCAAAAATCAACAATTCTTGTGGTCCCATCCTGATTACGAAAATCAGGATGATATACATCCGCACCGGAATCTATACATGCCACTAATACACCTGTTCCAAACAAATGATAATCCGGCAGTCTTACCCGATTTACACAGGAACTGGCAATCCCTTCCATCTGCTGTAAATACAATCCCTTAGGTTTTTCTATATAATCTATTTGCGGATATGATGCCAGCAAGGACACTTTATCTGCAGATAATTTTGTAATGCCATATCCACCTAAAAGCTCTTCTATTTCAATTCCTAATTCCTGCTTTATATTATCAATATTTCCGGTATAACGTATTATTAATTCCCATTCCTCAAGTTTTTCGTCATAACCAACATTTAAATCCAGACTTTCTTTTCTAATCTCTAAGGGTGTCCCTACCGCCATTCTTAACTCAACGCTTGTTTTTTCCACATATTTTTCCTTTTTTCTATATCATATGAAATAATAGCGGTTCCGTTTCTTCATAAATGCAATAACTAACAGCTAATATAATTTAATTAATAACATAAGGGAAATTAGTAACATAACAAATGCATTTGAATAAACTAACAGTGTAAAGATAATTGGAGGATTTCACATGGGTGATTTATCGGCTACAAGCGGATGCGGATGTGGTTTTGGAGGCGGCAACTGTTGTACATGGATTATTTTATTAATCATTTTATTTGGTTGCTGCGGAAACGATAATGGATGCGGAGGCAGTTTCTTCGGTGGAAATAATGGTTTTGGCGGAGATAATTGTTGCTGCATTATTATCATTTTACTTCTTCTTTGCGGCTGCGGTAACAACAACTCAGGTTGCGGTTGCGGATGCTAATTTCATTTAGTCCAAAGAAATAAGAAAACCCCCTTACCGGAGCATATCCGGTAAAGGGGGGTACATATCAGTTATCACTTCTAAGCAGTGAATTTCATTTTCCATTCTAAATATGTATCTACGATAATGCAGCTGTAATGATTGCCATAGAATAAACCTCTGTAGCAGTACAACCTCTTGACAAATCATTAATTGGAGAATTCAGGCCTAATAAAATAGGACCATAAGCTTCAAAATTACCCATTCTCTGAGCAATTTTATAACCAATATTACCTGCATTAATATCAGGGAAAATAAAGGTGTTAGCAGATCCTGCAACCTCAGAATTTGGCGCCTTCTTTTGCGCCACCTTAGGTGATACTGCAGCATCAAACTGTAACTCACCGTCAATTGGAACATCCGGATTACGTTCCTTTGTCTTGCGGGCTGCATTTCTCATTCTGTCTACATCCTCTCCGGTTCCGGAACCATCTGTTGAATAACTTAAAAATGCAACCTTTGGATCAACACCAAACACTTTGGCACAGCGAATGGTTTCTTCCGCAATCTCAACAAGCTCGTCCTCTGTGGGTTTAATAACAATACCACAGTCTCCCATAGCCAGTACCTCATTACCGCCGGTAACAGCCGGACGAACTAAAATAAAGCAGGAAGACACAATATTATTACCGGGCTTTGTTTTAATAAGCTGCAAAGCAGGTCTTACTGTATCTGCAGTAGAATAAGTTGCTCCACCAAGCAATGCATCTGCATATCCCATTTTTACCAGCATGGTTCCAAAATAGTTATTCTGCTCCAAATATTTTTTCGCCTGTTCCGGAGTCACACCCTTACTTTTCCGAAGCTCACAGAAGCATTCAATCATTTTGTCCATGTTTTCATAATTCATTGGATCCACAATTTCCGCACCACGGATATTAAAACCGCTCTCTTCTGCTGCTGCATAGATTCGATCCGGATTCCCCACTAAAACCGGACGTAGGAAATTACTTGCCAGCAAACGGGAAGATGCTTCCAATATTCTTGAATCCTCACCCTCAGTAAAAACAATTGTTTTAGGATTCTTTTTTAATACATCAATTAACTGACCAAAACCAAACATTACCTTTACTCCTCCATTTACTTTTGTATACAATCTTAAGTTAATTATAGAAGTTTCAAATAATTTCTCAAGTGATTTTTAAAAAAAAATGGAATTATTATGTTCTTTTTTCTGTACAAAATAATTCTTTATCCCCAAACAAGACAACAACAGGAAATATAACCAAAACAAATGTATTTATCATCAAAATCCCTTTTGTTTTAAATCAGCAGCTAATTGCACAAAAAATTCTCTCACATCAAATCCATCAAAATTTTCACGATTTAAATCAATCATATCTCCATGGGAAAGTCCCCGCCTTCCTTTCACAGTCAGAAACTGAAAACGCTGTCCCCACTCAAAGGAATTCATACCAACCAGTCCATCATTAGGTCCGTCAAAATAATCCACTAAATAATAAGAAAAATTGAGAGGAAAGCGTCCCCCGGCTGCACGATTCAGTTTAGAACCAACACTTTGATAATAAACCCCCTCTGCATCTGTAAGCCACTTATTTCTTTCCTGACACACACTTGCAGTCAGGTCATTTACCGCCTTAATAAAATCAGGATTTGGGTCTCCCACTTTTTTTAATGCAGTATTATAAGCCTTTGCTAATGCGTTTTTCTGTTTTTCAGGAATTTTCGAAAGCAGATAATCTGCAAATTCACAACCTCTATGGGGTGTATTAATTGTTGTAAGGGATGCCACATGCAAAGCCACCCCTTCCAAAGATAAAGCATAGCGACAATCTAAGCCTCCCTTAGAATGAGCAATCAGATTCACTTTTTCACAATTACATTCCTTACATATCTGCTCAATCCGCTTGGCCAGCTCTTTTCCACAGTTTTCTACGGAATCTGCTGATTGCTGATTTCCATAGTACACAGATGCTCCATTTTTTTCTAACTCCTCAGGAATTCTTCCCCAGTAATTTAAATACTTAAAATCCCTGAAAAATACCCCATGTACCATAAGAATGGGATACTTTGTCCTACAAATCATCTGCTCTTTCCGTTTTGCATTTAAAAGGAGCTTATCATTTTCTACTTTTATTTCTTTCGAAACCGTATCCATAATAATTCCCAGTGTTACCAAATGAATAAAAGGAATCCAGCCACATATGATTCCTATTACCCGAAGCTTAATGCCAAGCTGTTCCGAGGTTAAATACACCCGGATGATACCATTCCAGAAAACCAGTGCCTCCACAATGGAAGCAACAGCAATCTGCAATAATACAATCTTAATCATATCTTTTGTCTCAAAGAAATGAAATGAAACAACAAATCCAAATATAGAAAAACAAACCGTCAACAGGGTAGAAAAGGAAAACAATTTCAGAAGCTCACAACCATTTGCACAAATACGAAGCCTCCTT
>JBJENY010000082.1:0-45179 GCA_051880435.1 Lachnospiraceae bacterium
TGATATTGTTAAAATAATATGTAAAGAGCTTGGTAAGTCAGAAGATTTGATTACTTATGTAACAGATCGTAAGGGTCATGATATGCGTTACGCTATTGATCCAACAAAGATTCATAATGAACTTGGCTGGTTACCTGAGACAAAATTTGCTGATGGAATTAAGAAAACCATTCAGTGGTATCTTGATAATAAGGAGTGGTGGGAAACTATCATTTCAGGAGAATACCAGAATTACTATGAAAAAATGTATGGTAACAGATAATCATTATTTTCTGGATTGTTGATTTTGGGAGGATAATCATGAAAGTATTTGTAACAGGTGTAGCCGGTCAGCTTGGACATGATGTTATGAATGAACTTGCAAAGCGTGGTTTAGAAGGTGTAGGAAGTGATCTTGCACCTGAATATAGTGGTGTGCAAGATGGCAGTGCTGTAACAACAATGAAGTATGTTCCAATTGATATTACGGACCCGGATACTGTGTATGCCCGTATTGTTTATGAACAGCCGGATGCTGTGATTCATTGTGCTGCATGGACAGCGGTAGATGCTGCGGAAGAACCGGATAATAAATTTAAAGTAAAGGGCATTAATTTTAGCGGTACAAAGAATATTGCAAGAGTTTGTGGAGAATTAGATATTCCAATGATGTATATTTCTACTGATTATGTATTTGATGGTCAGGGAGAGGAACCTTGGAAACCGGATTGCACTGACTACAAGCCTTTGAATGTATATGGAGAAACAAAGCTTCAGGGTGAGAAGGCGGTAATTAATAATGTAGACAAGTATTTTATTGTTCGTATTGCCTGGGTATTTGGAGTAAATGGAAAAAATTTCATAAAGACAATGTTAAATGTTGGAAAGAATCATGACCGGATTCGTGTCGTTAATGACCAGATTGGTACACCAACTTACACCTACGATTTGGCACGATTATTAGTGGATATGATTGAAACTGACAAATATGGATATTATCATGCAACTAATGAAGGTGGATATATTAGCTGGTATGATTTTACGAAGGAAATCTTTCGACAGGCGGTTGCCTTAGGTCATGAGGAATATGCAGAGGATAAGATTTCAGTTACGCCTGTAACAACGGAGGAATATGGAGTATCTAAGGCTGCAAGACCATTTAACAGTCGTCTTGACAAGAGTAAGCTTGTGGAAATGGGCTTTGAACCACTTCCAACCTGGCAGGATGCTTTAAGCAGATACTTAAAAGAAATTGATTTCTGATGGCAAGGCCGGATGATTGTAAGACAATAAGACATATATTAAGTATAGCTTGTAATAAGCTGAAGGGAGACAATAATGGGACAAATAAAAGTAACGGCATGTCCAATTGAAGGACTATATGTAATAGAACCAACCGTACATGGAGATGCCAGAGGCTATTTTATGGAAACATATAATCAAAAAGATATGGAGGAAGCAGGACTTACAATGAAATTTGTTCAGGATAACCAGTCCTGTTCTACCAAGGGTGTGCTTCGTGGCCTTCATTTTCAAAAGGAATTTCCTCAGGGAAAATTGGTTCGTGTTGTAAAGGGCACTGTTTTTGACGTAGCAGTAGACCTTAGAAGTAATAGTAAAACATATGGAAAGTGGTTTGGTGTAGAATTGTCAGAGGAAAATAAAAAACAATTTTATATCTCTGAAGGATTTGCCCATGGATTTTTGGTGTTGTCAGATGTAGCTGAATTTTGTTACAAGTGTACTGATTTTTATCATCCGGGAGATGAAGGCGGTTTGGCTTGGAATGATCCTGAAATTGGTATTGAATGGCCACAGGTTACAGGAGAATACCCGGGGAATGCTTCGGGTACAGGCTATACATTAGCTGATGGAAGTCCCCTTAATTTAAGTGAAAAAGACCAGTTGTGGGCGCCATTAAAGGATACATTCAAGTTTTAATTTGATTATTGTTTATAAAAAGTCATTTAAACGAAAGTCTGAGGAAGGTTTTGTTTGATATGATTCCCCTTAAGTAGACAAGGTAAATAACCAAAATCTACTTAGGGGGATTTTTATGGCTAAATAAAGTACATGAAAAGACAATGAATACTAAATATAGCAAATTTGTAAGAAATCCTTCATAATCACCATGCTTGCTTATATTTAAGAAGTATGGTACAATCTTTTTGTTTGTTTTTAAAATTAAAAATTATTAATATTTTGATTTAAAATAATATATTAAGTAGATTCTTTATTGTATTATTGGCCAAATGACAGATAACTTAGGAGGAATAGATATCATGAAATTTTTACGTACGGCAAATACTCGGACTTTAGTGATTACATTTATTGTAGAACTGCTT
Source organism: Lachnospiraceae bacterium (assembly GCA_051880435.1). GTDB lineage: Bacteria > Bacillota > Clostridia > Lachnospirales > Lachnospiraceae > CAG-590. Next base: position 2,325 of record JBJENY010000082.1, read on the forward strand.
TTGTTAGCATCTTTAATTGTTGGATATTTTTGCTATGAGATGAATCGGGCATTGGATTTGATTGTAACTGATACATCTGTTAAGAAAGAAGATATTGTAGTCAGTGAGGCTGTTACCGAAACCATGAAAGAGAATTATCGTACCATTGCTTTGTTTGGTGTGGATAATCGTGATAAGGCGGATTTAACAAAGCCGGGTTCCGGTCATAGTGATGCGATTATTATTGCAAGTATTAATATGGATACGAAAGAAGTAAAACTTGTTTCTGTATATCGAGACAGCTTTTTAGAAATGGAAACACCAAGTGCACATGATACAGAAAAATGTACACACGCATATTTCTTAGGTGGTCCCACAGGGGCAATTGAAACCCTTAATAAAAATTTGGATTTGAATATTACAGATTATGTTACTGTTGATTTTGCTGCACTTACCAAAGCCATTGATTTATTAGGTGGTGTAACCATTGATGTAAAAGCAAATGAAATTGAAATGATTAATTATTACATTAATGAGCAGGTTCGGGTAACAGGAATTCAGTCTGAGGGTGTCTGGTCTGCAGGGGAACAGACATTGAATGGTACACAGGCAACCGCCTGGTCAAGAATCCGTTATATTGGTAACATGGATTTCGAAAGAACACAGAGACAAAGAGTTGTAATTGGGGCAATGATTGATAAGGCAAAAAAATCAGACCTGTCTACAGTAACACAGATTATTGGAGAAGTTTTCCCGATGGTTGCTACCAATATGGATAAAAAAGAGATTATCTCTTTGGCAAAGGATGTATTTAGTTATGAATTAGGCGAGAATACAGGATTTCCTTTGGCAAATAGAACTGCTAATTTAGGTGCTGCAAAGGGTGATGTTGTTATTCCTGCTAATTTAAAGAGCAACGTTGAATTTTTACATAAATTCTTATACCCGGAGGATGAGGATTATACCCCTTCTTCAGAAGTGAATCGTATTAGCAATCAGATTACAAATGAAACCGGTGTTGGTGATGAATTTACAGAACAAAATACCACAGAGGAACCAACGCAGACGATGCCTAATTAATTCAGATTATATTTAAGAAGAAAGACCAGTTCAGTCAACTGGTCTTTTTATCTTTGCTGTTGAAATAATAATAAAAACATGTATAATTATTATAGTTTCATAAAATATCAGAAATTGAAAGAGTAGGTTAAATAAATGGTAAAATTTATTGTAATTATAATATTAGTGTTGTTTTTGGTGTATATGCTTATATGGACAGTAAGACTGAATGCGCATACAAGACGGAAAGCAAAAATGAGACGAATCCATGAGTTAAGAGAAAAAAAAGAAGGAAAATCAAACCAGGCTGGTGATAAAATCGAAAATAAAAAAGAAGTTGTCAGCAATACGTTAGATATTTCAAAGGATAATATCAAAAAAGAAGATAAGAAGCTCCAAAAAGAAGATAAGAATCTCTCCAAAGATCAATTTCCGAAAGAAACAGAGCATAAAGGAGATTATTGGGTTAATTTACATGAGTTAAGAGATTGTGTTACGGATAATGAAAAAGAAAAGTGTTACCATTATTTTAAGACAGTAGAAGAAGGATTTCATGGATTATTATTAGAACTGTATGATTATGGTTTGGTAAGAATTGACGAGTTAGAAACCATTGCATATGGTAAAACAAGTTTTGAAAATGTTGATTTGTCTTTTTTAGATGAAATTGAAGAAAGACAGGAATCGAATGAAGTTATGAATGCAGCAAAAGCATTAGATCAAAAGGACCCCGGCATTACTGATATTAGAGGTACTTTATCAGACGGAGTTGAAAAGGTTATTAAGGCCGTTGAAAAAGAAAAGGAAATAGAAGCTAAAAAGAATGAGCCTATTTCTGTTAAAGAGGAAACATCAGTAGAAAAAGCACGTAGTGACAGAGCGAAAACTTCAAATCAGGAAATTCGTAATAAAATTTTTCTTAAGTGGGATCATTATATAGATGATTTGTATGAAATGGTAGAGATAAAAGCCAGTGATGATATGAAACACAAGATAAAGAAAGCACTTCGGGATTATGGATACAATGATGTTGATGTTTTGCTAAAAAGTCCGGAATAAGAAAAAAGGAATCTGTAATTTGCAGATTCCTTTTTCTGTTTCACTTTGTTTTTGTGCGTATTCGTATGTATTCATGTGAGTTATCTGTTTTCATGTCTGTTATGCTTGCATGTTTGTTATATTTCGCGTCTGTTATGCTTGCATGTCTGTTATATTTTCACGTCTGTTATGCTTGCATGTCTGTTATATTTGCATGTCTGTTTACGCTTCTTCTTGTTCTTCAATATTTTTGATACTGTTTTTACTGGTAAAGGAAAGAACAATGATATTAGCAATTGCCAATATGATTACCATAATCAGTGATATTTCTGCAATGGATATTTTGGTATTACAAAATACGAAGAATCCGCCTACGCAGACAATTAAGGTAAAGGCAATGGATATTGCCATAGAGAAGAATGTATTATAATTTTCTCTTAATGCACTTAGTTCGTCGTCCCAAATCAGTTTCGGTTGAATGGAGTCAATGTAAATACCCATAAAGGAGACAAAGGATATAGACATAATACTAACTGCAACAAAAAAGATAATATGAATAATAGGTACTTTTACAAGAATGCAAAATGGAATAAAGTATAACAATACACCAAGTGCAGGAAACAGTATTCCAATCAATACTTTAACATTCCACTGGGTTTCATAAGGAACAGGAATATATTTCATAAATGAAAAGTGTTTTCCTTCTCTGGATATTGCATTGGATGATAAACTGTTTAATGCGGCAACAATAACAGAGATGCCAATGATTCCCAGTAAAAAGAAAAGCTGAATTCTAATATCTTTTTTTGCGTATAATGCCTGTAATGTTGGAATGGATAAAGGATTACTTTGTAATTTGTACATGGCATAAATAAAAATTGGCCAAATAAAATTGATTGCAATACAGTTTGTGAAAAATACAGGAGTACGTAATAATATTCTTATTTCTTTTAGAAAATATGCAGTTGCCTGATTGTGTGATGTTGTTCGTTCTAACAGTTCATCCAATGATTTTGTTTTCTTTTTGGAAGGAGAGGAGGTAAGTCCAATCACTCCTTTAAAATAGAGAGCTTCTGACAGTATTAATAAAATAATGACAGCCACTGCATTTACTATAATATACAGTAATAATGAAAGAATATTACCTTCACCAAAGGTTTTCACAAATAAAGGGACATTTGGAAAAATGATATTCATAACATTAAAAAAGGTCTGGTCACCGGATGCCAATGTCTCTATGTAACTGTCAATATCCATATTTTGTAGAAATCCGATAGAGCCTACAAGCACTAATACTAATGCAAACATTAAAATAACAGAGATTCTCTGAATGATATCTTTGTTTTTTATCATTCGTGTAAAGCCCATAATTAATATGCTTAATATACCGCAATAAGCAAGGGGTAATATTGGTAACGTAATAATTCCAATGATAGATAAGAGCCAGTTAAAAATGCCCATATGAGAGCCTATACCATATCCTACAATACAAGATAAAACTAAAATAAACTGCATTATATTTTCATTATAGAAAGCAGCAGTAAATTTAGATGCGATGATTTGATAAGCACGAAGCGGCCATGGTAATAAAAATTCAATATCATTTGAAAAGAAAAATTCATTAAAAATGACATTGATACCAAATATGACTGTAAAGATACATATAATGTGGAACATTAATTGGATTCCCAATTCCTGACATCCAATGGGAATTAATGTTTCCGTCATTATTTTTACCAGTAATCCCATTCCAAAAGAAACTGGTAACAATACACCAAAAATCGCAAAAATAGACAGAACGATAATCATGATTTTTCTTTTTTTATCTTGAGCAGGACTCATTTGAATAGCAGCAATAAAAGTTTTTGTAAGCGTTTTATATTGATTCATCGGCAGTCATCTCCAAAAATATTTTCTCCAAATCCATATCTGGGTATTGGGCAGTTAGTTCATCTAGTGTACCATAAAAAAGTGTTTCTCCATGATTGATAATAATGACTTTGTCACATAATTTTTCTGCAACTTCCAGTACATGAGTAGAGAATAAAACAGAATTTCCTGCATCTGCATGTTCTCTCATCATATTTTTTAAATTATAGGCGGATTTAGGATCCAGTCCTGTTAAAGGCTCATCCAGAATCCAGACTGCCGGATCATGTACTAAAGCTGCAACAACCATCATTTTTTGGCGCATTCCATGAGAATAGCTTTGCATTGGTTTGTCTAATACATCAATTAAATCAAAACGGGTTGCGAAACTTTTGATACGCTCTTTTCGAATTTCTTTTGGTACACTATAGATATCTGAAATTAAATTCATAAATTCGATACCTTTCAGACGTAAAAACATGTCTGGGCTGTCTGCAATGTAACCGATTTCCTGTTTTGCCTTTAGTGGTGTTTTTTGAATATCATAATTGTTTACTAAAATAGTACCACAGTCCGGTTTCAGTATTCCTGTCATCATTTTTAGTGTTGTTGTTTTTCCGGCACCATTTGGACCAATAAAACCAACTATTTCTCCGTCGTTAACTGTTAAATTCAGATTATTAACTGCACGGACTGATGTATTATATGTTTTGGAAACATTCGTCATTTGTATCATTTGCTTATCCACTCCTTGTATGTACTAAAATTTTCTTAATAAGAAGATAGAACGTTTCAAATGAAACGTTCTATTGTCATGGTGAAAATATTTATGATTGTTGAAACCGAGATAGTAAAAAATAATGATTACATATCTTGTGTTGGGGTTGCGTTAACAATCTTAGGTGTTTTTGTGGCATCACTAACAAGAATAGAATAAATTGTGTTAGCAGAAGCAGTTTGTTCCTGTGTTATTAATGTAGCATAATTAGCAGAATTTAATTCTCTATAGTTTTCCAGTACCTTGTTAACATAATTTTGAGTTTCCTGAAATGGTGGAATACCATTATATTTTTTTACATTGCCGGGACCTGCATTATAGGCTGCTAATGCCAGAGAAACGTTTCCGTTAAAGGTTTGCAGCATTTGAGATAAGTATTTGGCTCCACCCATAATATTCTGTTCAGGGTCCATAATATTTTCAACACCCATTTCTTGTGCTGTTGAGGGCATTAATTGCATAATTCCGGAAGCACCTACAGTAGATACTGCAGTAGGATCATAATTTGATTCCTGTTTTGCTATCGCTTTCAGTAAATTAATATCGATACCATATTCATTTGCCGCTTTTTGAAAGAATGCTTCTAATGATTCCGGCGATGTGGTTTTGTCTGTACTAGAAAGAACAGCCGTTGTTTTTTCTGAATTTGATGATTCCGGTATTGCATAAACAATTGTTTCTTTCTGTAAAATTGAATTAAAATTGTCATCGCTTTGTTTTTTTGTTTTTAAAGCTGCATGATAGGAACGTTCATCTACGTAACCTACACCGTTAATATATTCCATAATATCTCCTTTGTATTTTGTATGATAATTAATGTATCGGTTTTTTTCTTGTGATTATTATAAATATATGAAACTATTTTTATTATACAGGATAATAAATAAAATGAAAAGTTATGATTTAAAAAAATAAAATAGTTTTCTCTATATTTTTTTAGTTTAGGCAGGTTTAAAGCAGGAACTTTTATTAGATAGTAGAAAAAACACGAAATATGGAGTACAATAGAGTGGAAAAATCATTAAGGAGCTTTTATATGTATTTAGATAAAGTAAATCCCTACAGTATTAGTAAACAGCATAAAAGAGAAAAATTGCATATATTTGAAAGAGTAAAGCTGTTATTTGATAGAGACAGTTTTGTAGAATATTATCCACTGGATGAAAATATAGCAGCTTGTGGATTTGATGGTGTCATTACCGGATACGGTAATATATGTGGTCAGAGAGTTTATTTTTATGGACAGGATTTTACCTGTATGGGAGGAACCTTTGGTTATCAGCATAGTCAGCAAATTATTGCAATTTTAAAAGAGGCTGTTAAGAACAGGAGACCTATTATTGGTATTTATGATGGCGGTGGCGCAAGAATTCAGGAAGGGGCCGCTTCTGTTGCCGGTTGTGGTGAACTGTTTAAATGGAATGCAATTGCATCCGGATATATTCCGCAGATTGCCATTATTGCAGGTACATGTGCCGGTGGAGCCGTTTACTCACCGGGATTAATGGATTTTATTTTTACAATTGATAAAATTAGTAACATGTTTGTAACCGGAGCGAAAGTCATTAATGAAGTACAGGGGACAGATTATCTTATTGAAGAATTAGGTGGTGCCCAGATTCATTCATCAATTAGCGGAGTTGCTCATTTTAGAACAAAGAATGAAAGAACCTGTTATGAAAAGGTGCGTAAGCTAATTGATTTATTGCCACCATGTTTTAGTGAAGAACGTAGTTTTTGTGTTGACCGATATTACGAAAAAGATTTATGTGATATTGTTAATATTTTGCCTCAAGATCCTTTTGAGCCTTATGATGTTCATAAAATTATTGAAGAAGTATTAGATGATGATAGTTTTTTGGAGATACAGGAAGAGTTTGCAAAAAATATAGTGATAGGATTAGGTACACTTGGTGGCTATACTGTTGGAATTGTAGCAAATCAGACACTTTACAAAAATGGTTCTATTGATGTGGACTGCTCTGATAAAGCTGCCCGGTTTGTACAGTTTTGTGATTGTTTTAATATTCCAATTATTACGTTTGCAGATGCAACAGGATTTGTAATGGAAGCGCAACAAGAACAACAAGGACTGATTCGTCATGGAGCAAAAATGATACAGGCTTATGCAGGTGCGACAACAATCCGTCTTACTGTTATTTTAAGAAAAGCCTATGGTGGTCCGTATATTTTTATGGGATGTAAACAGCTTGGTGCAGATAAGCATTATGTATGGCCCAATGCACAGGTTGCTGTTATGAAAGCAGAAGGAGCTGTAGCCGTAATTAGTCATAGTCAGCTAAGCAGATTAGAAGGTCCGGAAAAGGAGACCTTCCTGAAAGAACAATTAGAACAATACAAACAAAAATATATGAATAGTGATTTAGTATTAAGTCGTCATTTTGTGGATGAAGAATTAAATCCTATGATGACAAGAAGGCGGTTGTATCAGGATATTATACATTTTTCTCAAGTGAAAGGTGATTTTCCTGTTAGGAAGAAGCACGCCAATACACCGGTTTAATTTGTAGAAAGGAGAAGGATAAATGATTCTCAATTATAATATCAGTTTTGAGTTGTCAGCGATTGTATTTTTATTATTGTTATTATTTTATCTTGCATTTCAATATGATTTGAAAAATGTTGTGAATTTTGCCTTTTTAAAATGCGTAACATTGGTTTTGTGTGCCAATGTTTTAGACATTATTACTGCGATTACAATTGATAATTATATTATGATTGACTCTTTATTAAATACCATTCTAAATACAATTTATGTTGTAATGGGAACCGGTGCTGCCTTTTATATTTGTTACTTTATTGTATTATATGTAGGAGAAAAACAACAGTTACATAAGCTTTTAAAGGTTAATCTTTTCTTATTTCTTGTTTTTTTAGTGGCACAAATTATTAATATTTTCACAGGCTTTATTTTTTCTTTTGATTTAGAAAATGGATACCGTTATACGTTTTTACATGTAATCTATTTTATATATCCTTTGTATTATATTACTTGTGCAGTTGTCATTTATTTGAAAAAAATGAAGAGTCATTCCATTAGAAAGAAAGGGGCAGCCGTTGTTTATTATATTGTGGCTATCAGTGGATCTATTCTTCAAATGACAGTTTTTCCTGATGTACTCTTATCATCATTTACACCGGCGCTTGGAATTGTAATGCTTTTGTTTTTCTTAGAATCTCCGGATTATCAACGTTTAATTGTCACCTTAGATGAGTTAAAGGATGCAAAAGAAGAGGCGGAATTTTCCCGAGAGGTTGCATTAGAAGCGAATCAGGCAAAATCGGACTTTCTTACCAATATGTCTCATGAAATCCGAACCCCCATTAATGTTGTATTAGGGTACAATGAGTTAATTATGAAGGAAACAAAAGAAAGTCACACAACGGAATATGCTTTAAATGTACAGGCTGCAGGAAGAACATTGTTGTCTCTTGTAAATGACATATTAGATTTTACCAACATTGATTGTGGTGATTTAAAAATTGAACGGGATGAGTATTCTGTTGTTTCATTGGTGCAGGATGTAGTAACTTATGCAGAATTTAATGCAGAAAAAAAGAACTTAAAATTAAATGTAAATATAGACGAACATCTTCCAAGAGAGCTTGTAGGGGATAGTGCCAGATTAATGCAGATTTTTAATAATCTCACTTCCAATGCTGTAAAGTATACCATGGAAGGAACTGTGGATTTAATTATTACATGGACAAAAAAAGATGAACAATCAGGTGTTATGTCGGTTGTGGTAAAGGATAGCGGAATTGGAATGAAGGAAGAGGATATAGAGAAAATATCAGAATCCTTCAAACGTTTTGATAAGAGACAAACCCGTGATATTCAAGGTGCCGGTTTGGGGCTTCCTATTGTAACAAGATTACTGGAACTAATGGATAGTAAACTTGAAATTGAAAGTAAGTATGGAGCCGGAAGTACATTTTCTTTTCATGTTGAACAGGGAATTGTAGATGGAAATCCCATTGGAAAAATTGAACATAAGACGTATATTGATTTATTAATAGACCGTGAAGAAGATGTGACATTTTATGCACCGAAAGCGCGGATTCTTGCAGTGGATGATAATCGTATGAATCTTGATTTTGTTCGTGGTATTTTAAAGTCAACTAAAATGCAGATTGACTTAGCGCAAAATGGTGAGGAAGCCTTAAAGCTACTGAGAAACAATGCCTACCAGATGGTTTTGCTTGATCATATGATGCCGGTTTTAGATGGAATGGAAACCCTTAAGATTATGAGAGAGGAACATATATGTGATGGGGTTCCTGTGATTGCAATTACAGCCAATGCGGTAGTAGGTGAAAAGGAAAATTATGTTGCAGCGGGCTTTACAGATTATCTTGCAAAGCCGGTTTATGGTAATCAATTAATGAAAATGATTATGAAGTATTTACCTGATGATTTCATTGAGCGGGAAATGATTACAAAAAAGAGAAGTATTGAAAACGATTTTCAGGGAGACCTGATAGTAAATGAAACCGGCTCAGAGGCTTCGTTTTTGGAAAAAATTTCTTCTGTGCTGGATATTGATACCGGCATGACCTATTGTGGAGGTAGTGAGGAATTTTATAAGGAAATGGTTTCTAGTTATGTGGAAAATAATAAGCTTTCTGAAATAGAAGCATGTTTTGCAGCGGAAGATCTGGATAATTATCGTATACAGGTGCATGCATTAAAAAGTACTTCCTTATCCATTGGTGCATTAAAAGTATCAGAGGGTGCAAAGGCATTAGAGATGGCTGCAAAAGAAGAACGTATTGATGATATTGAAAACAATCATGGGGCTGTTATGGATGAGTATAAAGAATTACTCCATTACTTACATGGAGTATTATCAGGGGATTATCTGGAAGAAACAGATAATGAGATTCATCCAATAGAGGATGCTACTGACAAGCCTTGTATTTTACTGGTTGACGATAATATTATGAATGTCCGTAGTGCGGAAAGAATGTTAAGTGAGCGTTTTGCTTTTTATAGTGTCATGTCGGGAAAAGCAGTGTTTGAGTTTTTGGATAAAAAAATCCCTGATTTAATTTTAATGGATTTGCATATGCCGGATATGGATGGATTCCAGGTTATGGAACAAATGATTGGAGATGAAAGATTCCAGGATATTCCGGTAGTATTCCTGACAGCTGATGATGACAGAGAAACTGAGATAAAAGGATTCCAGTATGGTGCATTAGACTTTATTAAAAAGCCTTTTGTTGCAGATGTTATGATTCAGCGAATTGACCGTATTTTGGAATTGGATCATCTACAAAAACGTTTGCAGCAGGAAGTTGAAAAGCAGACTAGAAAGGCTGAAAATCGTCGTCGTAAGGTAGAAAGACTTTCTCTTCAAATGGTGCATACATTAGCGAGAACCATAGATGCAAAAGACCAGTATACCAATGGTCATTCTACAAGGGTGGCAGAATATTCCAGAGAAATTGCAAAGCGATTTGGTAAAACGGAAAAGGAACAAGAGGATATTTACTATATGGGACTTTTACATGATATTGGTAAAATTGGAGTTCCGGATGAAATCATTAATAAAACCAGCAAGCTGACAGATGAGGAATATAATATTATTAAAAAGCATCCTGTAATTGGAGCGGATATTTTAAAAAATATATCGGAAATGCCGGATATTGCAACGGGAGCACATTGGCATCATGAACGTTACGACGGAAAAGGTTATCCGGATCAGCTAAAGGGAGAAGATATTCCTGAGGTTGCCCGAATCATAGGTGTTGCAGATGCATATGATGCAATGACTTCAAATCGTAGTTATCGTGATATTTTGCCACAAGAGATTGTTCGATCAGAGATTGAAAAAGGAAAAGGTGTTCAGTTTGACCCGGTATTTGCACAAATTATGCTGGATATGATGGATGAAGATGAAGATTATATGATGAAAGAAAGATAAAAATTAGACAGGAAGAAAGGAATACACAATGGCAAAATCAATTAATCGAAATGATCCATGTTGGTGTGGCAGTGGAAAAAAATATAAAATATGTCATGAACGATTTGATGGGAAAATTCATCAGGCAAAAATGGCAGGACATATTGTTCCTCCAAAAAATATTATTAAAACACCACAGCAAGTTGAAAAAATAAAGGAAAGTGCAAAAATAAATATTGCAGTTCTTGATTATATTGAAGAACATATTCATGAAGGAATGTGTACTGCAGAAATTGATAACATTGTGTATGATATGACCACAAGGATGGGAGGAATACCGGCACCCCTTCATTATGAAGGATATCCATATAGTGTATGTACATCAGTCAATGACCAGGTTTGTCATGGGTTTCCTTCTCCTGATGTGATATTAAGAAGTGGAGATATTGTTAATGTGGATTGTTCCACGATTTTAGATGGCTATTTTTCTGATTCCTCAAGAATGTTTTGCATTGGAGATGTGGGAGAAGAAAAAAGAAAACTTGTTAATGTCACAAAAGAATGTGTTGAAAAGGGACTGGAAATGGTGAAGCCATGGGGATTTTTAGGAGATATGGGACAGGCTGTTCATGATCATGCATTTGCCAATGGTTATACTGTTGTAAGAGAAATTGGTGGTCATGGTGTCGGGTTGGAATTTCATGAAGAACCATGGGTAGGATACAATTCAAAAGCAGGTACAGAAATGCTTATGGTTCCCGGTATGATTTTTACAATTGAACCAATGGTTAATATGGGAAAGGTTGAAATATATACGGATTCAGAAAATGGTTGGGAAGTATATACAAAGGATCACCTTCCGTCTGCCCAATGGGAAATTATGGTATTGGTGACAGAAGTTGGACATGAGGTTCTTTGTTGGTAGAATATTTTGGTAAAAATGGGACAGAAATCAAATCTTGATAAAACAAAGGTAACAATAGTTTGTAAGAATCCTTAAACAAAAAGCATAGTAATCAATGAATGATATGATTACTATGCTTTTTTGTTATCTATATGATATATAAATTGATGTAAGTGGTAAACTATTTTCCATAGCAAAATACATACCGTTTATTGTTGAATATTGATTATGATGAAGAAATATGAATATCCTTATAATTATCAAGCTTGATGGATGCTGTAATTAAATTGTAGCCTAATAATGCAACCTGTTCTGAATTCAGATGTTCTTCATTAATCCAGGTAAGTAAAATAGAATATAATCCATTTACAAGATAACTGTTAATATATGGAGTTAGTGCGGTATCTACATGATAGCTTAACAGGTTCCTTTCCACGTATGGTAATATCTGGTCTTCAAAATATTCAAAAAAAGGAATATTTTTTGATGCCTGGGTCATTTTTCTCAGTAATTTCTTATGGGGTTCTAATGCAGTAGTGAAATTGAGTAACAAATGATAAATCTCAATTTCGTTATTAATGGTTATTTTTTCCGGTAATGCATTAAAAATATGTTGGGACAGCTTTTCGTTAATTCCCTTAATGACATCATCTACAGAATTATAATTGTTATAGAAGGTTTTTCTGTTAATATCTGCTGCTTGGGCTAACTCGCTTATGGTGATTGCATTTAATGGTTTGTATTGCATAAGATCTAGTAATGCGTTTTCAATTGCAATTCTGGTTTTTCTTTTTCTTCTGTCTATGTTAGGTTCGGAAGTATTAAATTGCTGTAAATCTAAATTCATAATCCAAGACTCCTTTGCGTATCATTTTTACTCATTATATATAATAGCGATGAAAAATGCAACAACTGAGTAATAAAATGGCTGATAATATTTATTTTACAAAATATATTGCTTAAAATATGATTGAAATGTGTAATAATACACAAAAAAACTAATATTAACCATTGTGACACAGTGTGTTGAATAATATAATGGCTCATATGAAAAGGAGATGAGCATATGGTAAAAAATGAATTAAAAGCTTTGTGGAACAACAAATTACTGATGGTTGTATTGTTGGTGATTATTCTGATTCCGGCAATGTATGCAGGATTTTTCTTAGCCTCTATGTGGGACCCCTACGGAGATTTATCCTATCTTCCTGTTGCAGTGGTAAATAATGATGAGGCTGTCACTTACAATGGTAAAAAGCTAAGGATAGGAGATGATTTTGCGGATAATCTGGCTGAAAATGATGCCATGGCATTTAATGTGGTTGATGAAAAAACGGCAAAAACAGGATTGGAAAATGGTACTTATTATATGGTAATAACCATTCCTGAGAATTTTTCAAAAAATGCTTCAACGTTAATGGATGATCATCCGCAAAAGATGGTGATTCATTATGAGACCAATCCGGGAAAAAATTATATTTCTATGAAGTTGTCTGAAAGTGCAATGAAGGAAATAAAATCAAATCTGACGGAGGAAGTAACCCACACTTATGCGGAAACAGTTTTTGATAGCCTGAAGGATGTGGAAGATGGTTTTCAGGATGCAGTCGATGGTACCCTGGAAATGATAGATGGAGAAAATGATTTACTTGAAGGTAATCAAAAAATAACGGATAACCTGGATGCGTTATCATCTGGTGCATCAGAACTGAAAACCGGGACTGATACATTAGCATCAGGAAGTCATTTATTAAAAAGTAAAATGCCTGCTGTGACGAGTGGAGCGTCTGCTTTAGCAGATGGAGCAGGTCAGGTGAGGGATGGTGTGAATGAACTTGCAAAGGGACTGAGTGGTATGACAAATACTATTTCTGACAATATTGCAACTCAAACCCGGTCTCAGATGGAATTAACTGAAAAAGTAGAAAATGATAAAGCAACTGTTAATGGTTCCGTTATGAATTATGCAACAGCATTAACTGGTAGTGTTGCAAAGGCATCTGCAGGAACAGCAGCACAGTATGCCGGTATGGCAGGTGCAACCGTAGCAGCAGAGGTTGCAGGTACAGCGGCAGGTACTACAGCAGCAGGTGCTACCTTATCAGCGGTAAATAATAATCTGCCGACTATTATTGCACAGTATTATGCAGCTTATGCAGCTATTCCCGGTATGACGGGAACAGCAGAAGAATTTAGCCAGTTCTTACAAGGAAAAATGCAAATTCCTGCAGGGGATAGTTCTTCTGTAACACCTGTCATTCAACAGGCTGTTCAAACCGCTATGGAACAAAATAATGATAACATATCAGCGGCCATAAAGGCCAGTCTTGCAGATGGTTCTGCCGGAAGCGTAGCAGTATCGGAAGCTGCAGCAACCGCAGCACAGACTGTTTCTACAAAAGACATTACAAATTCTGTAACTGATTTAGCCAATGACGCAGGTCAGTTAGGTGGTGCGACAGGTGCATTACAGGTTTTAAATACCATGAATGAATCTACCAATTTGTCACAGCTGCCAACTTTAGTTAATGGTGCAAAGGCAGTAGCGGATGGTGCCGTAACTTTAGTGGATGGAACAAAACAGGTATCTGATGCTGTAGATCAAATAGCAACAGGATCCAGTCGTTTGTCAGATGGAGCAAGTAAAATTGCAGATGGTTCCATTCAATTGTCAGATGGTTCAAGACAGTTAGGTGAGGGACTTTATACATTAAAAGATGGAACAAAAACATTACAAAATGGTTTATCTGAGGGAAAAGAAGAAATTGCAAAACATGAGGCGTCAGATGCAACATTAGATATGTTTGCCAAGCCGGTTGAACTTGAAGAAACAAAAATAACCGAAGTAGAAAATAATGGACATGCCATGGCAGCATATATGTTCTCCGTAGGCATTTGGGTTGCTTGTCTGGCATTTTGTTTAATGTATCCATTGGCTCGGTACACAGGTGAATTAACCAATGGAAAAGACTGGTGGGCAAGCAAAGCTGTTATTTTATATCCAATGGCAGGTTTCATGGTTATTATGCTATTTGTTATTTTACATTTTGCATTAGGCTTTACTCCGGCAAGTTGGCTAAAGACGGTATTTGTAGCATTTGCCACAGTTTCCTGCTTCATGGCAATTATGTATTTCTTCAATTTGTTGTTAGGAAAAGTAGGCAGCTTTTTAATGCTTTTGTTTATGGTATTGCAGCTTGCCGGATCAGCAGGAACATATCCCGTTGAAATATCAGGTAAACTTGCACAGTCATTAAATAAATGGATGCCATTTACTTATTCTGTAAACGGATTTAGAGCCGGTATTGCTGAAAATGGTCCAAGTGTTGTGAAAGAATGTGTGATACTGTTTTGTATTAGTATCGTATTTACATTATTAACAATTGGGGTATTTCGAATTCGTAGTTTGCGGACGAAACAAGGGAAACCATTCTTGTATGATTGGTTAGAAGAAAAAGGATTAGCATAAAAAGTGTTTACTTTCTCGGTTGCTGTGATATACTCTTATTGTTATTTTGAAAGATACAAGAAGGAGTATTCATTATGCAGAATAAAAAAATTGCTATTTTAACAGATTCCTGTGCAGATGTACCGGAGGAATATTGTTTTAAATATCATATATATACTGTTTCCATGTTAATTACTTGCCAGGATGGGGAATATAAAGATGGCATTACCATTCATGCCAATGAAGTATATGAGAGATTAAAGAATGGAGAATTGCCAAAAACCAGTACTCCTCTTGGTGGTGATATTGAGGGAATGCTTAAATTCCTTAAGAAAAAAGGGTATGAACAGGTTCTTGCAATTATGTTATCAGGAGGCTTGTCAAGTACTGTGCAGGCAGTTTCCTTAATGGCCGAAAACTGTGATATTGAAACTTATGTTGTGGATTCTTTGTCTGCAAGTATTGGAAATGGTGCAATTGTTATTCAGGCTGCAAAGTGGCGGGATGAAGGAATGGATTTTCAGACTTTGTGCAGGAAGGTTGAAGAACTAAAATATCATTCTTTTGTTTATTTTTCTATTGATACATTAGAATATCTGGTAAAAGGTGGAAGAATTGGTAAGGTTGCCGGATTTGCAGGACAGGCCCTAAATATTAAACCTATTTTATCCTTTGATGATGATGGGGAAATATATACACCGGCAAAAGTAAGGGGTTCTAAGGCTGTTATGAAGAAGCTGTTAGCACTTATTAGGGAACAGTTAGAGAAAGCAGAGAATCAGGGAAAAGCCTATAGTCTTGTTGTTGCGGATGGAGGAGCTCCGGAGCAAAGAGATTTGTTAGAGGAACAAATGAAAGAAATGTTCCATGGTTATAAAGAACTGGTGAGAGCTAAGATTGGAGCAGCCTTAAGTACCTATGTTGGCTCGGGATTGCTTGGTGCAGGAATTCAGTTCTTTGAGGAATGATTTATAATTGAATAGCATGATAATAAAAACATATATTTTAGGTAATATCTAAAATATATGTTTTTTATTGAAAAAGAATTGACAGAATAAAAAAAAAGAGTTAACATGAAATTGATATATGAGTATATGTTCATATATTGATAGAAAAAAATGATATAAGATTGTGAACATAATATGTAAAAAGAAAGGAATTGTATGATATGAAAAAAACATATGAAATTGAAGTGGATTGTGCCAACTGTGCGAATAAAATGGAAGAAGTTTCTAATCGTGTTCCGGGAATAAAGTCGGCTGTTGTAAATTTTATGGCACTTAAAATGATTGTAGAGTTTGAAGATGGTGTAGTGGAAAAGAAGGTAATGAAAGAAGTTCTTCGACAATGTAAAAAAATAGAAGATGATTGTGAAATCTATTTTTAATATTTTTGTATGATTTGTTTTCAGAAAGGGAGAGAAACAATGAATAAAAAACAGAAAAAAATGCTCATAAGAATTATAGCATCCATTATATTAATCCTTTGCTTATTGGTTATGAATCAATTGGTTGCTTTTCAACAAATTGCATACGGAAATATCATTGTCTTTGCTTTGTGGTTAATTCCGTATTTTGTAATTGGTTATGACATTTTGAAAAAAGCAATCAAAGGTATCTTTCATGGTCAGGTATTTGATGAAAATTTCTTGATGGCAGTTGCAACAGTTGGAGCAATTGTGATTGCTTTGATTGAAAGAAGTAATGATTATATGGAAGCAGTTGCAGTCATGCTGTTTTATCAGATTGGTGAATTATTTCAAAGCTATGCCCTTCGAAAAAGCCGTAAAAATATTAGTGAATTAATGGATATTCGTCCTGATTATGCCAATATTGAAAAGGATGGAATATTAGAACGTGTCAGTCCTGATACGATACCCGTTGGAACCGTAATCGTAGTGGGACCCGGGGAAAAGATTCCTTTAGATGGTGTTGTAGTAGAAGGCAAAGCTACATTGGATACCAGTGCTTTAACAGGTGAAAGTATACCGAGAGAGGTAATGGAAACTGATGATGTAATTAGTGGCTGTATTAATATGTCCGGATTACTGAAGATTAGAACAACAAAGGATTTTGGAGCCTCTACCGTATCAAAAATATTGGATCTGGTAGAAAATGCATCTTCTAAAAAATCCCGTTCTGAAAATTTTATTTCAAAATTTGCCAGATATTATACACCTATTGTTTGTTTGGTTGCCCTTACCCTTTCCCTGTTACCGCCAATTGTTCAATTGCTTTTAGGAACCCCTAATTCCGGCTCTTTGTGGTTAGACTGGGTTTATCGTGGATTGACATTTTTAGTAATTAGTTGTCCTTGTGCCTTGGTTATTAGTATTCCTTTAAGCTTTTTTGCAGGGATTGGTGGTGCCGGAAGTCAGGGTATTTTAATAAAAGGTTCCAGCTATTTAGAGACATTGGCAAAGGTTAAGTATGTTGTGTTTGATAAAACCGGAACTATGACAAAAGGTGTGTTTGAAGTAAATGGCATTCATCATAATGAGATATTAGAAGATGAACTGTTAAAATACGCAGCTCATGCAGAGTGTTTTTCAAATCATCCCATTAGTAAGAGTCTACAAAGGGCATATGGGAAAGAAATTGATACAACGATTGTTTCTGATGTAGAAGAGATTGGTGGAAATGGAATTGTTGCAAAAGTTAACGGAGTTTGTGTTGCTGCCGGTAATGAAAAATTAATGAGGCGCTTAGACATTCCATATAAAGAATGTCACCATGTGGGAACAATTGTGCATGTTGGTTTGAATGGTGAATATGCAGGTCATATTTTGATATCGGATGTTTTAAAACCAAATGCAAAACCTGCAATAAAGGAACTAAAAAAAGCAGGTGTTTCAAAAACTGTCATGTTAACGGGAGATAGTAAAAGTGTGGCAGATAAAGTGTCAGAGGAGCTTTGTATTGATGAGGTATATAGTGAATTACTGCCCGGTGATAAGGTTTCTCAAGTAGAACGGTTACTGGCTCAAAAAAAATCAGGAGAAAATCTTGTGTTTGTTGGAGATGGAATTAACGATGCGCCTGTATTAACAAGGGCGGACATTGGAATTGCCATGGGGGCATTGGGAAGTGATGCTGCCATTGAAGCAGCGGATGTGGTTTTGATGGATGACGAACCGTTAAAAATAGCAAAAGCAATTAAAATAGCAAGAAAATGTATGACAATTGTATATGAAAATATTTATTTTGCCATTGGTGTAAAAATAATATGTCTGACATTGGGTGCATTAGGTATTGCAAATATGTGGCTTGCTATTTTTGCTGATGTTGGGGTTATGGTTTTGGCGGTCCTTAATGCCATAAGAGTTTTGTTTGTAAAAAATATAAAATAAAAAACTTCCACTATCAAACCGGTGGAAGTTATGAATAAATGTATAAAGCTATAAAAATAATGGCAAGTCCTAACAATAATATAAAATGCTGTCCCCAAATAATGCTAATAATCCATGATATAATCAAAGTAAAAATAAGTATCAGCATAGCAATTCGGAACAAAATAAGTAGTTTGTTATTTTCTAGAAATAGTGCCATGCAATATAGTAAAATCATAACGGCAGCAATTGCCATGATTATAATAAGCAATAATTTCATAATGTCACCTCTCCATACAGACATAGTATACCATAAAATATATATCGATTAAAGTGGAATTTAAACGAAAACAAATCGGTATATTTCATTTGTTCGATGAATATTTTTTAAGCTTTCGGCAATGATATAGTTGAGTAATCCTTATGCTTTTTAATTAAGAAGTATAAGGATTTTTTAAAGGAGGCTATATTATGTGTTGCATGGAAATTATGAAAGTAACAGGCAGAGAAATATTAGATTCCAGAGGAAATCCTACAGTGGAAGCAGAAATAATTTTGAAAAATGGGACTGTTGGAAGGGGGATTGCTCCTAGTGGTGCATCTACCGGTGAATTTGAAGCCTTAGAACTTAGAGATGAAATTTCAAGTAGATATAATGGAAAAGGTGTAACAAAAGCAGTTGAAAATATTAATCTTATAATAAATGATGCATTAAAGGGAATGGATGTATTAAACATTTATCAGATTGATAAAAAAATGATTTTTGTTGATGGAACGATGGATAAATCCAGACTTGGAGCAAATGCTATCCTTGCAGTGTCTATTGCTGCCTGTGATGCTGCAGCGAAATCCCTGGAAATTCCTTTGTTTCAGTTTTTGGGAGGCGTATCAGGGAATGTATTACCTGTTCCTATGATGAATATCATCAATGGCGGTGCCCATGCAAAAAATTCCATAGATTTTCAGGAGTTTATGATTGTGCCCGTTGGGGCATGTTGCTTTAGAGAAGCACTTCGTATGGGGGCTGAGGTTTATCATCATTTGAAAAATGTTCTAAATAAAAGAGGGCTTTCTACTGCTGTGGGGGACGAGGGGGGTTTTGCTCCTGATATTAATAGTGTTGAAGAAGTATTGGATATTCTTATTGAGGCGATAAAAAAAGCAGGATATGAGTGTGGTAAGGATATTTGTTTTGCACTGGATGTAGCAGCAAGTGAATGGAAACCATCTGATGAATCTGACATGATCGCAGCAGAACATAAGATTACAGGGTGTTTTCGATACCATCTTCCCAAGACCGGAAAAGATTTTTCTTCAGATGAGCTGATTGATATGTATAAAAATCTTGTAGAAAAATATCCGATTATTTCTATAGAAGATCCTCTTGACGAAGAAGATTGGAATGGATGGAAAAAGATTACTGACGTGCTTGGTGATCAGGTTCAGTTGGTTGGTGATGATTTATTTGTAACCAATACACAGCGTCTGTCAAAAGGAATCGCACAGGGCTGTGGCAATTCCATTTTAATTAAGTTAAATCAGATTGGAACAGTAACAGAAACCCTTAATGCTATAAAAATGGCTCACAAAGCCGGTTATACAGCAATTACGTCACACCGTTCAGGGGAGACAGAGGATACAACAATTGCAGATTTGGCTGTTGCACTTAACTGTGGTCAGATAAAGACAGGAGCCCCGTGTAGAAGCGAACGAGTGGCGAAATATAATCAACTTCTTCGCATTGAGGAAGAATTAGGAGAAAATGCTGTATACCCTGGAATGGGTGCATTTCATATATAAAGGTAAGTATAAAAAAGTATAGTTGTATGGTAAGGCTAATGTGTAGAAATATGCATTAGCCATATTGGTGGTATGATTAAGAGAAGGAATTAGGATTTGAAATGAAATATTCGGAAATAAAGGTATCCAGAGTAAAATAAGATTAATTTTTGATGATAATTCTTTGCTAAAATACTTGTTACAATTTGCCAATCTTGGTATAATGTATAGTTAGTATTGTAATAATACAACATATGGATATTAAGAATTATTTACGATTGATAAATATATGAAGAAAGGAAGTAGCATAATGGCACTAAAAGATGTTAATAAGTATTTTAAGGCTTTTTATAAAGAATATAACAAATACATGGAAGGTGTTCACCAGTTGAATGATGGTGCAACAGATAAGATTTTAGAAAGCTTCGAGGAAAACTATAATATGAATCTGCCACATTATTATAAAGAGTGGCTGAAGCTTCATAATGGTGGAACATTATTTGCAGGAACCATTAATACAAGAATTTTGGAAGTATTAGGTAATCGCAAAAGAAAAGAAGGCGTACTATATATTGAGGACAATTTTGATGGCAGCAAACGGAAACCAGGTATGCCGGATACCTTTTTTATGATTGCAGTTACATCTTATGGTGATGTGATTGGATACGATTTGGAGAATACGAATTTAGAGGATGGCAGAATACTTTATTGGAATAAGGAATCGGGAAAAATAGAGGAAGAATGGTCTAATTTTGCAAAGTGGCTTAAGGATGAGATGCTAATTGGCAAGGAAGAAGTAGATTATACAGGTGAGGAACGATAAGAGGAAAACTAACATGAGATACAAACTTGCTATTTTTGATATGGATGGAACGATTTTAGATACATTAGAAGATTTGATGGATGCAGTTAATTTTGCATTAGAGAAGAATGGTTTTCCTGTTCATAGTATTGATAATGTCCGTAAATTTGTTGGTAATGGCATGTGGAAATTAATTGAAAGAGCTGTTCCAAAGGGTACAAGTAAGGAGCTTCAGATTAAGGTGCATGATGATTTTATGGATTATTATCATATACACTGTGCTGATAAAACAAAGCCATATGATGGTATATTAGATTTGCTTGTGGTGTTACAAGAATCGGGCTGTAAAACTGCTGTTGTTTCTAATAAAGCAGATGAAGCAGTACATGAATTATGTAAGCAGTATTTTCCGGGAATGTTTGATTGTGAAATTGGTGCCAGAGATGGTATTGCAAATAAACCGGCACCTGATTCTGTCAATGAAGTACTAAAGAAGCTGCAATTGGAAAAGTCGGATGCAGTTTATATAGGTGATTCAGATGTTGATGTTGCCACAGCTTTGAACGCAAATTTAGACAGCATTATTGTTACCTGGGGATTCAGGGATAGGGATTTTTTAAGTCTTCAAGGTGCTAAGGTGTTTGCAGACAGTACGGAAGAAATACGAAACATAATTTTAGAAAGTTAGAGGAAAGGATGCTATATGGTGATATGGCATCTTTTTGTATGTATTGCACATATTGGTTGCTTCTGTGTAGAAATATTCACAATGACAATGAATAATAAGAAAAGAGTATTGTTATAATTGCATAAGAAAAATAATGAAACTGTACAATGTGAATAATAAAAAGTAGAAAAATAAACAAAAATAGAAAAAGAAAAAATCAGATTGTTGAGAATTAACAAATATTATAGTATAATATGCTTATATTTAATAATTTGATTTCATTTGAGAAAAGAGGGATATCATATGGCTTTATTTGGCGGAAAAAAAGAAAATAAATATTATATTGTTATGGACCCCTATACTGAAAAAGCGACTGCGTGTTGTGAAACCAGGGAAGTGAAGCAGATTATTGGGGTTTTGGCAAATGCAATCTTTATTGAGTGCAGTTCTTATGAATTTTTTAAATATAAGGAACATAATGAGATTCCGAATGATTTTTATGAGAGAAAAAGGTTAACAGCAAAAGATGTGAAATAAGATGTGTAGAAAGACACATTCCTCTCTTATTGGCAGAGTATTTTCATGCTCTGCCTTTTTTATGTTTTAGAATGTAATGTTAAAACATGGTTTGCGGGATATCATAAAAATATGGTAAAATGTACATATCTCTTTTTAATTATAAATTTATGGATATGTCAATAACACCCATGACTTTTGTCATGGGATGAATTGATGGATTATGATAATGATAAGGATGATAAAGAATGAAATATACCACTGTTGGAATCTTGGCCCATGTGGATGCAGGAAAAACTACATTGTCAGAAAGTATGCTATATGAGGCTGGTGCCATAAGAAAATTAGGACGGGTTGATAATCAGGATGCTTTTCTGGATACAGACGAACAGGAACGTGCCAGAGGAATTACGATTTTTTCCAAACAAGCGGTTTTTGAATATAATGATACCCATATTACGTTGTTAGATACCCCTGGTCATGTAGACTTCTCGGCTGAAATGGAACGAGCTCTTTGGGTAATGGATTATGCTATTTTAGTAATTAGTGGAGCAGACGGTGTACAAGGACACACCAAAACACTTTGGAAATTGCTGCAACAATATAAGATACCTGTATTTATTTTTGTAAATAAGATGGATCAGCCGGGTACGGACCAATCCCAATTAATAAGGGATTTACAAAAAGAAATGGGTTCTATGTGTATTGATTTTTCTTCAAAACGGGATGATGCATTTTGGGAATCCATTGCGGTTTGTGATGAAAAGCTGTTGGAACAATATCTGGAGGGTAAATTAGATAACCATAGCATAACAAATAATCTGTTAGCCTCATTAATTGCTAAGAGAAAACTGGTTCCTTGTTTTTTTGGCTCTGCTCTTAAATTAAAGGGAATTGATGTTTTCATGGAGACCATAACTGATTTGATGGAAGAACCCCTTGTTACGGATTCCTTCGGAGGCAGAATTTATAAAATCGGAAGAGATTTGCAGGGAAACCGTCTGACATATATGAAAATTACCGGAGGAAGCTTACAGGTTAAGGATTTTATTGGAGAAGAAAAGGTAAATCAAATACGTATTTATTCAGGTGAAAAATATGAAACCATTCAGAAGGTGATTCCGGGAATGGTATGTGCGGTGACAGGTCTTTTAAAATCCTCTCCCGGTCAGGGGGTTGGTGTTGAAAATAATTGTGCACTACCTGTATTAGAACCGGTATTAACTTATACAGTAAATTTGCCGGAGGATATGGATACCACAAGAATGTTACCAATGCTTCGGCAAATTGAGGAAGAGGAACCGGAGCTGCAGGTAGACTTCCGGGAAGAAACAGATACCATTCAGGTTAAAATCATGGGTCCCATACAGATTCAGGTGTTACAGAAATTAATATTAGACCGATTTGGTGTTGTGGTGTCCTTTGGCACAGGGAAAATCCTTTATAAAGAAACCATTGATAATGTAGTGGAAGGGGTTGGCCATTTTGAGCCACTAAGACATTATGCAGAGGTTCATTTACTGTTAGAACCGGGAGAATTAGGAAGTGGTTTGGAGTTTTTCCTTCAGTGTAGTGAAGATATATTAGATAAAAACTGGCAACGGCTTATTCTGACCCATTTAGAAGAAAAGGAACATCTGGGGGTACTTACCGGTTCTCCTATTACAGATATGAAAATTTCTGTTGTTAGTGGAAAAGCCCATACAAAACATACGGAAGGTGGAGATTTCAGACAAGCTACTTATCGGGCAGTTCGGCAGGGGCTTATGCAGGCAAAGTCAAAATTACTTGAGCCATACTATGATTTTCGTTTGGAAATACCTTCGGACTGTATTGGAAGAGCTATGACAGATATTGAAAACATGTATGGAACGACGAATGCACCATTGATAGAAAATGATAGAGGAATATTAACAGGAAAAGTACCGGTATCAACATTGGGTGACTATCAGATTACTGTAAGCGCATACACAAAGGGTATGGGAAGTCTGTTTTGTTCTTTAGCCGGATATGGTCCGTGTCACAACGAAGAAGAAGTGATTGAACAAATGCATTATAATCCGGAAACAGATACGAAAAACCCAACAGGTTCTGTATTTTGTGCACATGGTGCCGGATTTGTTGTTCCATGGAATCAGGTAAAGGATTATATGCATATGGATGGTGTGCTGAATCTTGAAAAAACTGATTTTGGAGAGGAAGTGTGTTCTGAGCTTCAACAACGAAAGGCAAGGTTATTTGACGGAACAATTGATGAAGAACAAATTGCAGCTATTATTAGTAAAAGTTCTCACAATAATGAACGGGCATCTAAGCATTATCAAAAGAAGAAGGCACCAAAGTTAGATTATGCTTATAAAGGAACACCAAAACCAAAGAATAAAACAAGATATATGATTGTTGACGGTTATAATATTGTTCACGCATGGGATGATTTGAATTGTTTGCTTGAAGATAACTTAGATGGTGCAAGAGGAAAACTAATGGATATCCTATGTAATTATCAGGCTTATATGAAATGTGAGTTAATCCTTGTGTTTGATGCCTATAAGGTAAAAGGGAATATAGGAGAAATGTTTGATTATCACAATATTCATGTGGTATACACAAAGGAAGCAGAAACTGCTGATACCTATATAGAAAAACTAACCCATCAGATTTCAAAGGATTATTATGTTACGGTAGCCACTTCTGATGGATTAGTTCAATTAATTACAAGAGGACAGAATTGCACTGTTATGTCCGCCAGAGAATTAAAGGAGGATATAGAACGAATCAGTGAGGAAATACGAAAATATTTATCTGATGATTAATTGTTCCTTTAACGCCCGGTAAAGCTTTGCAATAGGAAGTCCAACAACATTATGATAGTCACCATGTATTTCTTTTACATGAATCCCGAAGGGTCCCTGGATACCATAGCTGCCGGCTTTATCCAGAGGATCCTTTGTTGCAATGTAAGCTTTTATTTCATCATCCGTCATATCATAAAATGTAACATCGGTTTTGTCATGAAGTAAAATTGTTTGTTTTTCCATGTTTTTCCTAATGATAATTGCAATTCCTGTATATACCTGATGTGTTCTGTCGGATAATAGTTTCAGTACATCAAAGGCTTCTGCTTCGTCCTTAGGTTTTCCCAATACTTCTCCGTCATAATAAACAATTGTATCTGCGCCGATTACAACAAAGTCCTTATCAGTGTATTCGTTTTTGGCTTTTGCATATACATCATTTGCTTTTAAATAGGCTAATTCTTCTACCATTTGTGAAGGAGCCAAAGCAGTGGTAACTTCTCTGGTATCAGAGGGAATAACTGAAAAAGAGATACCTGCCTGGGTTAATAATTGTGCTCTTCTTGGAGAAGCAGATGCAAGAATGATTGGATAATTTTGTGTCATGATAAATTGCCTCCTTTTTCTATGTCTTCATTGGTTATTTCCTGATTACTATATCGGGCCTTTTCATAAAGTGTTGTTAGTTCTGACATATCTTCATCATACAATTCAAAAATCTTTTTCTCAATATCTTTTGGTGTATTGCATATCCTGTGATTGTATGCTTTGTGTTTTTTTACATATAACCGGTACAGGTTTCGTATTTTAAATCGATTATCCTGAGACAAATTTTCTTTTAATCTGGAAATCCATGCAGGTTTGGTTTTTAAAAGCTTTTGTGTATCCCTTGCACTGTCTAATTTTGTTGTAATATCGGCATCGGTTACATATCGTCTTTCATAAATAGAGTAAAAATAACGAAAAGCCTGATATAATAAATAAATGATGACCCCATACACAAAAATAGCCAGGATACCATATATAATATGAGCAATTACAGTGGGCTGCGCAACATCATTGTAAATTCCGGAAAATGCCTGTTCATATTCCTTCTGCTGTGCCTCAATTGCGGTATCATCCCTGTTTTTGGCAAAGTATGCCTTTATCAGAGTAATGATATATAACATCCATTTTAGAATTGCTAATAGCAGCTCCCCTAACCACTTCCCAAAATCTTCCATATAAGTATCTATATGATATCCCTTTGATAACAGACAGGATGTAATAAAAATTACTAAAATAAAAAGGACCATCATACTGCTAAATAGAATCATTTTTTTTGTGGGAACAGAGGTTGCCTTTTGGGACTTAATTAAAACACCTCGAAGTCCTTCAACATATAGTTGTATAAAATGCAATAGGAATAAAAGGATTCCACCGTAAAAAATAATGGTTACGATATCCTCATAGTGATATGCTTTTGCAACAAGACATACAACCGATATAAGAAGATAAAACTCCCATGGAGCACTGTCATAAGGTTTATCTGCATTGTGTTTCCATACATATTGTGCATGGTGACATTCCATAACTAATAATCCGCAATACAAAAGAATATACACCTTTGACGGAAATGGAAAAATAAATGGAAACGCAAAAAATAAACCATGCAGTAGAAGATAGGGAATGGCATTATAAATATATCTCTCAATAATGAAGAAACATATTAAAATAAATGGGATTCCTGCCAGTAAGTATATTTTTTCAAGTCCTTTGTCATAAATAATAAGAACTGTTGCAAATACAATAAAATACATGATGCAACGTGTCAGTATGCGGTTGATTTGTTGAATGAAAGATATATTATATTGCATCCGGTTCCACCTCCAGATATTCAACAAATGGTACTGCACTCATATGCTCTTTTCGTTCAGGACAAATAAAATACATATGATAACCTTGTTGTTTTTTTTCACCATAGACATCTATTAGTGTTGGTTTTCTGTAATTAGATAGTATTACATAAATTGTATGATTGATTTCTTTATAAAACTGACTGGATTCCCCTTTAAAGAATTCCGTAAAATCAGTCAGCTCTTTATGTAAATCTAAGCGGCACAGCATACGAAGCAGAT
This sequence comes from Lachnospiraceae bacterium, assembly GCA_051880435.1. Taxonomy (GTDB): domain Bacteria; phylum Bacillota; class Clostridia; order Lachnospirales; family Lachnospiraceae; genus CAG-590. The sequence continues at coordinate 29,334 of JBJENY010000082.1, forward strand.
TTTTGTGATGTTCTCGTCCTGTTCCGGTATCACTAATGATTTGCTGATTGGATTCCGGATCTTTCATATTGATTGCCAGTTTATAGGATAGTCCTTCCTTTTCAAATTGGGATAACATCGTTGCGGCAACACTAATACAGCATTCGGCTAAATCATAGGAACGCTGTGTAACATGAGAATCCAAATTAAGTAGTAATACAATGTGTCCATTTTGGGAATCAAAGTGGGTATTTACCATAAGTTTTCCTGTTTTTGCAGATGCTTTCCAATTCATATCACTCATTGTATCCGTTGGAAAATATTCTCTGATGCTTCGAAATGAAAAGGGGTCCTGATACAATGTAGTTTGTTTTGCTTTCCCGGTTATTGCACTTGCAAGCTTTATGAAATCCTTTGTATATATCTGTTTTGGGTATACATAAAGGGCAGCATGATTGTCGTACATACATGCATAATTTCTTGTCATAAATAAATCTGTGGCGACGATATCGATAGAAGGAATCACAAAATATCCTCTTGCGGTGGTTGTGAAATATTGTTTTCTGATGACCTGTTGATTCCCTGATATGGAAAATATATCATTACGATAATAATGATCTGATATGGCAGAATTGTTTCTGTCATCATAAATAAAGGTTTTAGAAGAACTAAATTTTACATATAATACCGGAAGAGGTAGTGCTTTTCGATTTTCAATTTTTTCAATTAATTCTATTTTATCACCGACAAAAGCATCATTTTGACTGTATGCGATATTGACAGATAAATTTTTTTTCCAGAAATGTTCATAAAAACGAAGCTGAAATATGTATATTATAATTGCTATTATAATTACAATGATAAAAACCATGAAATAACTCCTTTAGGCCTTGAATTCTTCTGTTGGAACCGGTGTACTTGCCAGTATGTTATCTAAAGCAGCATTGGCAAGGGCTGTACCGTTGATACCGGATAAAGATAATAAACGATGAGACAGACATGGTTTTACCAGTATCTTAACATCATCAGGAATTACATAATTACGACCGGTAATCAATGCATAAGCCTGTGCAGTATGTGCAAGACTTAGTAATCCTCTTGGGTTAATTCCTAAAGTGATTTTCTCGTGACAATGGGTTGCGTTAACAATTGCAATCATGTATTTTTTTATATCATCATGGATATAAATATTACGAACTTCCTTTTGCAAAGAAATAATATCGGCTAAACTACAAACAGGTGCAAGGTCTTTTTCAGGATCTTTTGCAATAAAACGGTTTAATAATGAGAGGGATTCCTCTTTTGTGGGAAAGCCCATGGATATTTTTAAGTCAAAACGGTCTGACATTGCTTCCGGAAGTGGGAATGTACCTGCAGTTTCAATTGGATTTTCTGTGGCAATTAAGAAAAATGGCTGGCTTAAACTATGGGTAATTCCGTCAATTGTAACCTGTCCTTCTGCCATGGCTTCCAATAAACCGGACTGGGTTCTTGGCGTCGCACGGTTTATTTCATCGGCTAACAGAATATTTGTGAAAACAGGTCCTTTTACAAAATCAAATTCCTGTGTTTTTTGATTAAACATGTTAATTCCTGTGATATCACTTGGAAGCAAATCAGGGGTAAACTGTACTCTTTTATAGATTCCGTCAATAGATGCGGCAAGTGCTTTTGCAAGCTTTGTTTTTCCGGTCCCGGGTGTGTCTTCAATCAGAATGTGACCACCTGCAAGCAATGCAGTTAATACAAAATTGATTTGCTCTTCCTTACCAATGATTACTTTTTGGATATTTGTTTTTATATTATGAATAATTTGTTGACTTGTAATGCTAATTTCTGACATGAATTCCTCCTGATATCGATTATTTTAATTAGACAATATTGTAATATAAATTATGCTTTTTCTCAACTAGGGTATTTGCAAGATATAGATAACAATGTTACAATGTTAGCGGATTATTTTTACATATTTAGGAGAGAATATGAGGAAAGGTATTGCTTTTTTTTATTTGTTAATTTTAATTGCAGCGGCTTTATTGTATGGTTCTTATAAAGTTCCCTTTGTGCAGGAAAAAATGGCATCCATAACAGAAGAATATTTTTCAGAAGAAAATATATATTCCAGTGTAGAAACTCTTGCAAACCGCTTAGACCAGGAAATATTAAATGGTTCCGAATCCTTTATTGTATATCTGAAAAATATGAAGCTGTCAGAATTAGATGGAATTAACGGTTCCTTAGATGGCGTTTATGGTAGAGGATTAACTTATCAGCAATTAGGTATGATTGGAGATTCTTATATTAAAGTTCAAATCACGATTAACAAAACTATCAATTATTATGCAATGGATGCTTTTTTGAATGGAACACCTATTCCTGAGGACCAGCCTAAGGCAAAAGAATTATATCGTGCCATTTCTTCTATTATTTCCTCCCAAATTAAGGATGGAATGTCAGATTATGAGAAGGAATTGGCTTTGCATGACTATTTAGTGCTGCATTGCAGATATAGTGATAATGTTAACCAAGATGAAAAAAGTGATATATACAGAGCTTATGGTGCGTTAGTGAATCAAGACGCTGTATGTAACGGATATGCTGAAGCTATGCATATTTTACTGCGTTGTGTGGGAATTGAATCCAAGTTTGTAGTGGGATATGGTAAAACTCCGGATGATGAATGGATTGAACATGCATGGAATTTAGTAAAACTAGATGGTGAGTGGTATCATTTGGATAGCACTTGGGATGATCCAACACCAAATCAGGATGGGGTAGTGATTCATCCATATTTTAATGTGACTCAGGAAACACTATTGGAAAATCACAAATGGAATCAATCAGATTATCCCAAAGCGGAAGCCGTTGCTTATAATTATTATGTAATGGAAAAACAATATTTTTCTAATATAGAAGAATATAAAAAGGATGCGTATAAAAAAATAATAAATGGAGTATCGGTTCGATATGAAGGAATCGTTGAAAATTATAAAGCTGATGAAAATGATATGCAGTTTGTATTTGAAGGAAACGACAAATATGATAGTGTAAGTTGGAAGACATTTGATTTTGGTAAATATACAGTTTTAGTAATGAATGTTGAGTAGAGGTATAACATGACAAAACAGGAATTTTTAGATGCGTTAAGAAGTGCATTGTCCGGTGAAGTATCTTCGGCAGATATTATGGATGCCTATAGATATTATGCTAATTATATTGATGAAGAAGTGAGAAATGGAAAAACTGAGGAACAAGTAATTGCAGAATTGGGAAGTCCTTCTTTGATTGCAAAATCTATTATTGCAGCATCTGCCGGAAAAAGAGATGCGGATATGGAATATACAGAGGATGGACGTACGAAAAAGGTACATCCGGGGAAATCTGATTATGGGACAAGGGATAATAGTGAAAAGAAAACATTTCACTTTGATATTAACGGTTGGTATGTAAAATTGATTGCTGCCTTAATCATAATATTGTTAGTAGTGATTGTTTTCTTTATTATAAAAATTGGTGTATTTGTGCTCGTAACTTTTGGAATTCCAATTGCTATTATTTTGGGTATTATTTATATATTTATGTTGTTTTTAAAAAAATAAAAAAAGTGCTTGACAAAAAAGGTGCTTTTCAATATACTATGTTTTGTGCCAAGCACAGATGGAATCTTAGCTCAGCTGGGAGAGCATCTGCCTTACAAGCAGAGGGTCACAGGTTCGAGCCCTGTAGGTTCCATTATGGCGAGATAGCTCAGTTGGCTAGAGCACACGGTTCATACCCGTGGTGTCGTGGGTTCAAATCCCTCTCTCGCTACGAATCAGGCCGAGACATTAGTGTCTCGGTCTTTTTGTTTTACTATATATGATTTTGTGTAAAGCAAATATATAATCATATTAGGTTTTAATTAATAATATGTGAAAGAAGGTTAGTGTATTATGGATATTACAAATTACATTTTATTAAAAAAAGAAATGATTGAAGAGTTAAATGGAGAAGCATATCTTTTGGAGCATGAAAAGACAAAAGCAAGAGTTCTTTTGGTCATGAATGATGATAGTAATAAAGTATTTCAGATTGGTTTTAGAACGCCACCTGCAGATGATACAGGTGTGGCTCATATTACAGAGCATTCCGTTTTATGTGGTTCTAGAAAGTTCCCTGTAAAGGACCCTTTTGTTGAACTTGCAAAGGGTTCCCTTAATACATTTTTAAATGCCATGACCTATCCTGACAAGACAGTTTATCCTGTAGCTTCTGTAAATCATAAGGATTTTCATAATTTGATGGATGTATATTTAGATGCGGTTTTTTATCCTAATACTTATGAAAATGATAAGATATTAAAACAGGAAGGCTGGCATTATGAGTTAGACTCCTTAGATGGGGAGCTTACTTATAATGGTGTTGTATTTAATGAAATGAAGGGTGCTTATTCTTCTGATGAGCAAATGCTGTTACAGGCAATTCAAAAATCATTATTCCCTGATACAACCTATGGATGTGATTCCGGTGGAGACCCTGTCCATATTCCTGAATTAACCCAGGAAGCTTTTTTGGAATTCCATCGTAAATATTATCATCCGTCTAATAGTTTTATTTACTTGTATGGTGATTTGGATTTCGAAAAGGAGCTTGCATTTATTGATCAGGAGTATTTGAGTCATTTTGATTATTTAGAGGTTGATTCCGAAATTAAAAAGCAGGAAGCCTTTGAAGAAGCAAAAGAAGTGCATATAAAATATCCATTATCGGAAGCAGAGGAATTAGACCATAACACATATTTAAGTTACAATGTAGTTCTTGGAGATGGTCTTGACAGAATGAAGGATCTGGCTTTTTGTATGTTGGATTATTCTTTAATTGATGTCCCCGGTGCTCCCATTCGTAAGGCTCTTGTGGATGCAGGCATAAGTGATGATGTATTTAGTTCTTATGATGGAGGAACATTACAACCGACTTATTCTATTGTGGCAAAGGGATGTAATTTAGAGGATAAAGATAAATTTGTATCCATTATTGAAAATGTATTAAGCGATTTGATTCATAATGGTATTGATGAAAAAGTACTGCTTGGTTCTTTAAATCATTTTGAATTTAAGTCAAAAGAGGGTAATTATGGACGTTATCCGAAGGGGCTTATGGTTGGTCTTGGTGCATTTAACAGTTGGTTATATGATAAAAATGAACCATTTATGTATATGAAATTTAACAAGGAATATGAGCAGTTAAAAAGCTTGATTGGGACTGAATATTATGTAAACCTTTTGAAAAACTGTATATTGGACAATCAGCATAAAACCGTAGTTGTTTCAGAACCGCAAAAGGGCTTGAATCAGGAAAATGAAGAAAAGGTCAGAGCGAAACTTACCAAATTAAAAGCATCTTTAAGCAAAGAAGAACTGCAAAAGATAATTGATGATACAAAAGAATTAAAAATATATCAGTCAACGCCGTCTTCAAAGGAAGATTTAGAAAAACTTCCTATGCTTGCATTAGAAGATATTGAAAAAAAGGCAAGAAAATTGAAGAATGAAATATCAGAAATTGCAGGCGTACCATTTGTAAAACAAAATATTTTTACCAATGGTATTGCTTATATCACATATCGGTTTGATTTAAGTCATATTGATATTTCTCTGTTGCCTTATGTTTCGTTACTTGTTGCGTTATATAAAGAGGTGGATACAAAGAACTACAGCTATAATGCATTGGCCAATGAAATCGATATGAAAACAGGAGGAATCGGTTTCCATATCGCAACTGTTGGTTTAGAGGAGGAAAAAGGATCTTATAAGATTGATTTATGTGTTAATACAAAGACATTATATGACAATGTTTCAGAAGCACTTTCGTTAATGAAAGAAATATTATATACTTCGAAAATTACAGATCGTAAGCGTATGAAAGAAACCATAGCAGAATTGGTTTCTCAAATGAAAGTTGGGATTCAGGAATCGGGACATACAGCTATGTCTGCAAGAGCATTATCCTATTTATCAAAGAGTGCTTATTTGAAAGAGTTAACAGAGGGTATTTCATTTTATGAATTTGTGAATGATATTTACAAAAACTTTGATAATCGTTATGAGGAAGTGTGTATGAAGCTGCAAGATGCCATCCATGCCTTTTCAAAGCTGGATAATCTTGTGATTTCCTATACCGGAGATAAAGACATTTCCCGGGATTTGATACAATCTGTTGCAGAAATGAAGGAATACATGAATCGTGATGTTTATGATGTAGTAGAACAGGATATTAATCCTGCAATATTAAATGAAGGTTTCCAAACTGCAGGCAAGGTGCAATATGTAGCCACTGCCGGCAATTTTTTGGAGCATGGCTACAAGTATACCGGAGCATTAAGTGTATTACAGGTGATTTTTTCATATGATTATTTGTGGATCAACGTTCGGGTAAAAGGTGGGGCGTATGGATGTATGTGCAGCTTCTTACGTACAGGAAACTCCTATTTTGTTTCCTATAGAGATCCGAATCTTGAAAAAACCTATGATGTATATAAAAATGCAGTAAAGTATGTTGAGGACTTCGAGGCTTCTGAACGTGATATGTTAAAATATATTATTGGAGCGATTGCAAAAATAGATGCACCAATGACGCCTTCGGCAGAAGGAGCCTATAATTATTTGTGCTATATATCAGGTATTACAGATGAAGATATTCAAAAGAACAGGGATGAAATATTGTCTGCCGATGTTGAAACAATACGTGGACTGGCACCAATGATTCAATCTGTTATAGATTCAAACATTATTTGTGCCCTGGGAAATGAAACAATCATTGCACAGAAAAAAGATTTGTTTATGACTACAAGAACTTTAGGATAGTGATGCAACAGTTTTGATGAAAAAAGACACTTTGTTAGTATCAAGTGAAATACGGAGGTATTGATTATGAAAAAAAATATTGGAAAAACAACATTTGCTACTTTGTTACTTGCCGGATGTCTGGTATTAACGGGATGTGGAAGTGCATCATATTCCGATACGAAAAGTGATTCTTATACCGAAAAAGCACAAGCTTATGGTGGTGCCGGATTTGATTCTTATAATGGTGTCGAATCATCTGATGTAGATGAAGCTGTTGAATATGAAATGGCAGAAGCTGCAGCAGATGATAGTGTGTCAGAAGTGAATTCCACAACGGATAATATTAATCAGGATCCATCAAAACAAGCAGCACAAACAGGTAAAAAAATTATTAAAACATATCGTTTTTCTTATGATACAGAAAAATTTGATGAGGCATATCAGTATCTTAGACAGCAGGTAGAAGCTTACGGCGGATATATTTCTTCTTCAGAATTGTATGGAACGGAATTAAGAAGACTAAGCTTAACTGCCAGAGTACCTGTTGACCAGTGTGACAATTTTGTTAACCAATTAGGTGGTCTTGGTACCATTGTCAGTCAGTCGGAATCTGCTGAAGATGTTACCTTACAATATAATGATACAGAAAGCCGTATTGCTTCCCTTAAAACAGAACAACAGCGTTTAAATGAATTGTTAAAAGATGCTGATAGTTTAGAAACAATTATTGCCTTAGAGGACCGTTTGACAGATGTTCGTTATGAACTGGAAAATTATCAATCCCAAAAGAATCTGTATGATGATTTGATTACATATTGTACAGTAAACATTTCATTATCAGAGGTTAGTTATGAAGTGCCGGTAGATGATAGTACTATTTTTTCCAGAATGAAAACAGGTTTAATTACATCCTTTAGAGATATATCATATGATTTTGTTAATTTTATTGTATGGCTTGTTGTAGCATCTCCTTATTTAATTATCTGGGCGGTTGTAATATTTGTAATTTATCGGATTATTCGTAAAATTGCCAAAAAAAGAAAGGCAAAAAAAGAAGCTAAGAGAGCCGCAAAAGAAGCAAACAAAATAGAAAAAGAAAATGAAAGTGCTAAAAAAGATAAAAGTGACAAAAAAGAACAACCTGTAACGGAAAATCAGGAAGACCAAAGTCAGAAATAATGAAAAGAAAAGCAGAAAATAAAAACTAGGGATAGGTATGGGGAATGAAACAATTTAAGTCGGGTTTTGTAACCATTATTGGGCGGCCTAATGTAGGAAAATCTACATTAATGAACCATTTGATTGGTCAAAAAATAGCAATTACAAGTAATAAAGCACAAACCACAAGAAATAGAATTCAGACAGTATTAACAAGACAGGAGGGACAAATTGTATTTCTTGATACACCGGGGATTAATCAGGCAAAAAACAAACTTGGGGAATATATGTTAAATGTTGCAGAAAGCACATTAAATGAAGTGGATGTTATCCTTTGGTTAGTGGAACCTACTACTTATATTGGTGCAGGAGAACGCTATATTATTGAGAAACTCAATAAGGTTAAAACACCTATTATTCTTGTTGTGAATAAAACGGATACAGTAGAAAAAAGCATGGTGACAGATGCGATAGAGACCTATAAAGAGGTTTGTGATTTTAGTGATATCGTTCCGGTATCCGCTTTAAGAAATATAAATACTGAGGAATTGATTTCTTCTATATTTAAGTGCTTAATGCCCGGTCCACAGTATTATGATGATGATACAATAACAGACCAGCCGGAGCGGGCGATTGTTGCTGAAATGATACGGGAAAAAGCCCTTCGTTGTCTTGATAAGGAGGTTCCTCATGGAATCGCTGTTGTAATCGATAGGATGAAGGATAGAGAAGGGGCTAATATTGTTGATATTGATGCAACTATTATATGTGAAAGAGATTCCCATAAAGGTATTATTATTGGAAAACGGGGCTCTATGCTGAAAAAAATTGGTAGTCAGGCACGAATGGATATGGAAGCCTTGTTAGATACCAAGGTTAATTTGCAGCTGTGGGTTAAGGTTAAGAAGGACTGGAGAGATAGTGATTTTCTTTTGAAAAACTATGGCTTTAAAGAGGAAGATTACTGATATTTGCGGCATTTTAAAAAAGTTTGGTTTATTGGTTGATAATACGTTTGGTAATCAAAAAGATTTGAATTGTATGGAAAGTTGAGGCAGTATTATGCGTGATAAAATAGAATTGACAGGTATTATACTTTCTAGTATGCCTGTTGGTGACTATGATAAACGAATAGTAATATTAACAAAGGAACGAGGAAAAATTACTGCTTTTGCCAGAGGTGCAAGAAAACCCAATAGTCCATACTTAGGTATTAGTGAACCCTTTAATTTCGGTGTGTTTACGTTATCTGAAGGGTATGATGCATATCATTTAGCGGGAGCAGATATAAAAGAATATTTTCTGGATGTAAAAAATGACATTGAAGGTATTTGTTATGCAACATATTTTTGTGATATTCTCGAATATTTATGTGTAGACGGCTACGGTGATACCAATGTTTTGAATTTGATTTATATTACCTTAAAATCACTAACAAAATCTGATGTTTCAAAAAAATTAATTAGAAGAATTTTTGAGTTAAAGATATTGGATTATGATGGAGTGGGTTTTGATGCGTCCCATTGTATGAAATGTAATTGTGACAAATTAGAGGCGTTCTATCTTCCGGGAAATGGATTTTTATGCGAAAAATGTGCTGTTCAAATAGAAAATGTGAAATATGTAAGTCAGACTGCAATTTATACATTACAGTATATCTTAAGTGCACCTTTAAAAAAATTATACACATTTCAGGTTAACGAGGAAATCTACTTGGAAATTGAGAGTATTATTGATGGATACTTTAAAAAGCATGTAAATAAAAATTTCAAATCCTTGGAAATATTGTCTGTTATGTGTTAGGGTAGAAACAAGGTCTTGAAATATTAATAAATCTCATGTAAAATATGCTAGTTGTATTTGTTGATTTTGCAGGCTTGTTTCATTATATGATTATGTTTGCAGGAAAATATACGAAAGAGGATAATGAGGTGAGGAAAGTGAAAAAACTTCGGATTTTGATTTTGCCCATGATACTTGTATGTCTGTGCTGCGGATGTACAAATTATGCAGAAGAATATTCTCAAAATACATTAATTGTAAAAGGGAATGGTTCTTTGGTTGAGGTGTCAGTTGATAATTATAAAGATACGAATATAAAGGCTGAGGAATTAAATCAATATATTGATGACCAAATTAGTACATATAATGAGGAAAATGGAAAGGGTTCTGTAAAAAAGAAAAAACTGCTCATGGAAGATATGAGTGAGATTAAATTGGTTATGACCTATAAAAATATAGATTGTTATAATGGTTTTAATTCCTATGAATGTGTGTTGGCAAATTATGAAGAGGTTGATAAGGCGTTGTTATCCGGAGCGTTTACTGATATGGATGGCAAGGCAGTAAAAAAAGATGAGTTTAAAGATGTTGAAAAGGCAAAGGTTTTGGTTGTGTCAGAGCCAATAGATGTTGTTATTAATAAAGATGTTCTTTATTACAATAAAAATGTTTCTATTAAAAAAGGAGTAATAACAACAACCGGAAAAGGGAATGGTGTTATTATTTACAAATAAGAAGGGTAGGATATCAAAATGGAAAAGACAATGGAAAAAATTGTAGCATTAGCAAAGGCAAGAGGATTTGTGTATCCCGGATCTGAAATTTATGGTGGCTTAGCTAATACTTGGGATTATGGTAATCTTGGTGTTGAATTAAAAAATAATGTAAAAAAAGCATGGTGGAAGAAATTCATCCAGGAAAACCCGTATAACGTTGGTGTGGATTGTGCGATTTTAATGAATCCACAGACATGGGTTGCTTCAGGACATTTAGGAAGCTTTTCAGATCCTTTAATGGACTGTAAAGAATGTCATGAGCGTTTCCGTGCTGATAAATTAATTGAAGATTATATGGCAGAAAAGGGTATTACAATTGAGGGTACTGTTGATGCATGGAGTCATGAACAGATGGCTGATTACATTGAGGAAAATAATATTAACTGTCCTACTTGTGGTAAGCACAATTTTACAGATATCCGTGAATTTAATTTAATGTTTAAGACCTTCCAGGGTGTAACAGAGGATGCTAAAAATACTATTTACTTAAGACCGGAGACAGCACAGGGTATTTTTGTTAACTTTAAAAATGTTCAGAGAACTTCCCGTAAAAAAGTTCCTTTCGGTATTGGTCAGATTGGTAAGTCCTTTCGTAATGAGATTACACCGGGTAACTTTACCTTCCGTACAAGAGAGTTTGAGCAGATGGAGCTTGAGTTCTTCTGTGAGCCGGATACAGATTTGGAATGGTTTGCATATTGGAAACAGTTCTGTATTGACTGGTTAAAAGATTTAGGCATGAATCAGGAAGAAACAAGATATAGAGATCATGACCCGGAAGAGCTTTCTTTCTATAGTAAGGCTACAACTGATATTGAATATTTATTCCCATTTGGATGGGGTGAGCTTTGGGGTATTGCAGATCGTACAGATTACGACTTGACGCAGCATCAGAATACTTCCGGTGAGTCTATGGAATACTTTGATGATGAGAAGAAGACAAAATATATTCCATACGTTATTGAACCGTCTCTTGGTGCTGATCGTGTAACTTTAGCATTCCTTTGTTCTGCTTATGATGAAGAAAACATTGGAACGGAAGAAAAACCGGATATTCGAACAGTATTACATTTCCATCCTGCACTTGCACCGGTTAAGATTGGTGTATTACCTTTGTCTAAGAAGTTAAATGAGGGTGCGGAAAAGATTTTTGCTGAGCTTTCAAAGACTTACAACTGTGAGTTTGATGATCGTGGTAATATTGGTAAGCGTTATAGAAGACAGGACGAAATCGGTACACCATTCTGTGTAACATATGATTTCGATTCAGAAGAGGATGGTGCAGTAACGGTTCGTGACCGAGATACCATGGAGCAGGAAAGAATTAAAATCGAAGATTTGAAGGCATACTTTGAAAAGAAGTTTGCGTATTAATTCATTGATTTTGTATGGCAATGCCATTGGCTTTTGACAATGGAAAATTATTAGAACAACTGATAAATGTATATTGTTATTAAATTATTTGGTATATTTAAGTAGTATATCATCATAAAATCAGAAAAGGGATCTTGTATTTTACAAGGTCCCTTTTGTATGAAGTAAAAAAACTTAGTCAAACAAAAAGGCTTGTCTGACTAAGTTTAATTATATTAAGTATGAAATAAAAGATAATTATTAGATGCTTTCTAATTCTTTAATTGCTTTTGTAAGTTCCTTTAATGACTGCTTAATGGATTTGTTGATATCACCGGAATTAACAGCTAACTTACCAACTTCTGCAGCTACGACTGCAAAGCCTCGTCCAAACTCTCCGGCACGGGCAGCCTCAATGGAAGCATTCAATGATAGGATGTTCTGCTTGCTTTCAATCTTATCAAGCTGAACAGATTTTTCGTTAATCTCCTGGATTAAGTGTGCAACATATTCCACCTTGTCATCGATTGAGTGGATTTTTTCGTTGCCAAGCATTCTTGTATAGCATCCATTTACCAGCATATTCATCATGACACCTAATAAATGTGCAGAAGCTCTGATTGCTTTTTCACTACGAACAGGAACTTTACGTAATGCATCAATATATTCATCAGGATCAATACCTAATTCTGCTGCAATTGCTCTGAATTTATCTTCGTCAGGTTCTTCCGGTAATACCTGTCCACCAATAATAGAACCGACTTTTTCACCATTAACAAAAATATCTTCACTAAAGTCCATTAATCCGGCATGGCAGTAGTAACAACCGCTACATTCTGCATCACACTTCTGGCAACGACGAAGACCTTCTTCACTGCCTCTTGTATACTTCATACAAAAATCAGTAAAATTAATAGGCTTTGTAAAATATTCGCCGTTAGAATCAACACCAATGGTAGCAAGTCCTGTTGCATCTGACCAGCTTTGCATCATTTCCTCTATTTGTTTTTCGTCAATAAATTCTCTTATATCCATTAAATCCCTTCTCCTTCCCGAATTTGACAGATGTTTTGATTATTAACATCTTTGTATAAACATATCAATATTATAAGAAAAAAACGTAAAAATTGCAATAGAATAAACAAAATAAGACAAGAAAAGTATACTCCAATATTGTTATTTGACTATTTATCAATATTTTCGAAGAAATTTAACAATTTACTTGTTTACATAATAAGTTAAAAATGATATGATTAGGAAGATTGGAAAAAAATAACAGTATAAATGCTGTGATAAACGTTGACATAATTGTTTATATTTGTTATTATGACCATGTAAATATTTTGTAACAATTATGTAACAATTACTTTGAGAGGTTTTGTTTATGAAAAAACATATTATATTTAGAAACTCGTTAATGGTTGTGGCTGCAGCTTCTTTATTCTTAGGTGGTGTAGCAGATGTTCCTGATACATCTAAGGCTGCAGAACAAAAAGTTAAGGTTGTTGCTGATAAAGCAATTCAAACATCTTTGGCTGATGTTACCATGGCGGATAAGGGCTCTATGGAACAGACTAAGGATATTGCCATGGAAACAGAAACAGTGCCACAAGAGATTGAAACAAAAGAAGCAAAAGTGGAAAGTAATCAGATTGTAGCGAATATTGATACTTTCTTAAATATTCGTTCTGAAGCTTCAGAAGATTCAGATGTTGTAGGTAAGTTTTATAATGGTAATGTTGGAACCTTGATTGAGCAGGGAGAAGAATGGTCATTAGTTGCATCAGGAAATGCATATGGATATGTAAAGAATGATTACATATTATCCGGTGCCGTAGCAGAAAGCTACATTGAGAATAACTGTGATCAGGTTGCCAAAGTAACAACAGATACATTGAATGTAAGAGCAGAAGATTCTACAGATAGTGATATTGTTGCGTTATCCGGTGAAGGTGAAAAGTTATCCGTAGTTGGTGAAGAAGACGGTTGGGTAAAAGTAGCTGTATCTGAAGATTTGGTTGGTTATGTATCCAGTGATTATGTATGTTTAGATTATGCATATGATACTGCAATTACAATAGAAGAAGAGGAAGCCATTATTGCGGCGGAAGAAGAAAAGATTCGTGCAGAGGAAGAAGCTAATAACAGTCAGAATACAACAAGTAATAGCACAGCTTCCAATAGTACTTCGACAGGTTCTAATAGTACTTCAACAGGATCAGGAAGTACAACGTCGGCACAACCGGCTCCACAACAGCCACCGGCTATTTCTGATGCACCTGCGAATTCAGAAGCACCATCCGATTCTCCAACAGTGAGTGGTTTGGGACAGTCTATTGCACAGTTCGCATGCCAGTTTGTTGGTAACCCATATGTATATGGTGGTACAAGCTTGACAAATGGTGCTGACTGTTCTGGTTTTGTTATGTCAGTATTTGCTAACTTTGGTATTTCGTTGCCACGTACATCATATGCCCAGTCAAATGTTGGATATTCTGTAAATATCTCGGATTTAAGACCTGGTGATTTGTTGTTCTATCATGGATTTGGTCATGTGGCTATCTATATTGGTAACGGACAGGTTGTACATGCAAGTAATGCACAGACTGGAATTAAGATTTCTGCATATAATTACTCTAATATTGACAGAGCAGTAAGAGTTGTAGATTAATTTCATAACATGTGAATGATGACCACTTCTTTTGAGGTCAATGTCATTAAGAAAAGAGTCGAATAAAATTCGACTCTTTTCTTTCGTCTAAAACGCATTAAGTTAAGAACTATCAATCAAAAAAAGCCTATAAAAATAATAATGATAGGCTACTTTTTGACATACTAAATAAAATAAAACCAATTAAATAATAAATGTTGAAACATTAATTGTTAGTCCATAAGTAGATACTTCTAATTCTTTTGGATGAAAAAAATACTGCTGAATGTAATCTTCCTCTTTGAGATATTTTACGATTACATTTTTTTGTAAATCAACAATCCAATATTCATCAACACCTATTTTTCGATAAATTTCTAATTTTTCCCAATAATCGTATTTTCGTGTTGATTCAGAAGTAACTTCTACAACAAATTTAGGGACAGAATGAACACCATCCTTTTGTATTCCTTTTTTATTGCAAACAACCATTACATCTGGCATAAAAAAATTCTTATCGGAATTACACATTTCATTTACAAATAAACCTACATTTTCTGTAAAAACAGTACACTCACCATTATTAGAAGCAATATGATTTTTTAGTGCAGTTGCAATCTCTGTAACAGCAATATTGTGATAAGGAGTAGTAGTATCCTCTACAATTGTAACACCATTTATCAGCTCTAAATGATTATCTGCATTAATTACATCTTTAATATTAAAACTTAATTCATCCATTAATTTTACTCCTGTTTTTTATCCTTTCTCTAATTATTTTATTATAATGACTCTAGTTAGAGAAAGTTCTTTAAGAATTTCTCTATTTATCTCATTTAGAGAAATCCTTCTTGATAAGGATAGTATAGCACTATTCACTATATTTTAAAAGAATTATTCAAATTCATTTTATAATCGTTTGCTTTAATATAATTAATTATTCAGTAGTCATTCTATTACTCCTATTTTTAAAAATATATTTATATATGAAATTGTATTAAATATAAAATAAAAAAAGAAACTGTTTTTTTGATTTTATTTATTTGATTATTGGGTTGACACTTGATGTTTAATAGGATGATTTGTTTCGTTAAAGATTCATATAAAGGCTGTAATTGTTTTATCATATCAAGGCAAATGGATTAAAAAAAACAATGTATAAATTTTACATGATTTTTATAAAAAAGTCGTTTGAGTTTTAGACATTTTATGCTATAATAAAACACAGACTGTGGGTAGATGATTTTTTACCATAATGATTCTATTCAAGTACAGATTAATTAAATACTTAGGAGGTATAAAACAAATGGCAAACAAATGGGTT
>JBJENY010000083.1:0-1936 GCA_051880435.1 Lachnospiraceae bacterium
GTTCAAATTGATCAGTTCTAAGAAAAAAATTACGGAAACTATGAAACAGTATGATGCAAACTTTGCATATGATAAATTTGAAGGTCAGATTATTGCGTTAGTCAGAATGGTAGTATTTGCCAGTCACCCGGAACAGCTTGCCTGCTACCGGGGCGGTCCACTTGATAAACGGTTTTCTGATATTTTAGAGATGACTTATACCAATGCCATTTGCGTAAAAAAAATAAAATTGGAAGGGAATATCCTTCATTTGTCATTACGTACCTGGTGGGTCAATTACAGCGAAAGTAAAGGAACTGTCTGTAAAACAGGAGATTGTATTGACGTAACATTAAGTAGAAATGTGACTGTTATAGAACCGCCCGGTTTTTCTATTACTTCCGTTGTATGTCCCAACTGTGGTGGCAGCTTTGATGCTGTCAGACAAAATAGATGTCCATATTGTGATAACGAATATCATATGGAAGACGAGGGATGGGTAATTGATGAAATCCATTTGATTCGTTAAAAGAAATCATTTTAGAATATTATCATTTATTTTCCACATACTAACTCCATATCCAATGATTTGGAAGCTTCAAATCAAAATCATATAGAAAATAATGGAGGAAATGAAGATAAAATGAGAGCAACAGGAATTGTACGTCGTATAGATGATTTGGGACGAATTGTAGTGCCAAAGGAGCTTCGAAGAAATCTTCGTATCAGAGAAGGAGACCCAATTGAGATATTTACCGGAAAAGAAGGAGAAATTATATTAAAAAAATATTCCCCCATTGGTGAACTCAGTGTTTTTGCACAGGAGTATGCAGATGCTTCTGCAAAAATATTAGGTTGTCCGGTATGTATCACTGACAGGGACCAGATTATTGCAGTAGCGGGTATGCCTAAAAAGGATTTAATGGGAAAGCACCTTCATAAAGACCTTGAAAATGCTATTAATGAAAGAGATTCCATTATGGCAAAGAAAGGTGATAATCGTTTTATTCGTATTACAAAAGAAGCAGATGATGTGTTTGAGGGGCAGATTATACAGACTATCATTTGTGAAGGCGATGCCATTGGTGCGGTTGTTATGTTAGACAGGGATGGGAAGAATCCGTTATCAGACGTCGAAAGAAAAGCAGCTTTAATAGCGGCTAATTTTTTGGGAAAACAATTAGAGAACTAATATCCGGCTAAATTCAAGGAAAAACCTTGATTATTTGCGATTATTTGTATTTTAAATGCGTCTGATTAAAATGGGGATATCATCAATATGCACAATAAAACATGAAAAAATATGTGAGAAAATCCTAAAAAAAATAGCAATGTGTATAGATTTTCTAAGGGACTGCTTTGATATATTCTACTATTTTATACAAAAAGCCAAGAAAAGGGGCTATTTGCTTGACAAATACAGCATAAACGAGTATAAATAAGTCTAGGACTTGTCAGTTGGACAAGGTTTTTGCGCAAGGCAAATTTAATACAATTATTATTAAGAGGAGGAACTATTCCTATGAACAAAACAGAATTAGTAGATGCAATTGCTAAGAAGACAGAGTTATCTAAGAAAGATGCAGAGAAGGCATTAAAGGCTTTCACAGATGTTGTTGCAGAAGAGTTAGCAAAGGGTGAGAAAATCCAGTTAGTTGGTTTCGGTACTTTCGAAGTATCTGAGAGACCTGCTCGTGAGGGTAGAAATCCTAGAACTGGCGAGACAATGAAGATTGAGGCTTCTAAGGCTCCTAAGTTCAAAGCTGGTAAGGCTTTAAAGGATACAGTTAATAAGTAATATTAGGACTGTCCTATTACCCATCGGGTGTGAAAAATTTGAAAAGTTAGAGACCGTGGATTACCATGGTCTTTTTCTTTTGTGTCTGACCCCATATGGGCTAAGTCAGTAGCGGGAAATCATGATTATCATTCCCATATGGGGTCTGACACATGTGAG
>JBJENY010000083.1:2036-10123 GCA_051880435.1 Lachnospiraceae bacterium
AAAAAGTAGTGGGAAACCAAGGTGTCTGACCCCATATGGGATAAGTCAGTAGTGGGAAATCATAATTGTCATTCCCATATGGGGTCTGACACATGTGAGAAAAAGTAGTGGGAAACCAAGGTGTCTGACCCCATATGGGATAAGTCAGTAGTGGAAAATCATAATTGTCATTCCCATATGGGGTCTGACACATGTTACAATATGTTACAATATATTAAAATAAGGAGAATCAACTCATGCGTTTAGACAAATATTTAAAAGTATCCAGACTCATCAAAAGAAGAACAGTTGCCAATGATGCATGTGATGCAGGCCGTGTTATGATAAATGGTAAAGTGGCAAAAGCTTCTGCCGATGTTAAAGTTGGAGATCGAATTGAAATAGAATTTGGAAATAAAAGTGTGGCAGTAGAAGTTACACAAATAATGGAATCAACAAAAAAAGATGATGCCAAGGAAATGTTCCGTTATCTATAGCATATAAAAGCACCTTGTCTCATAAGATAGGTTGAGAAGTAAGTCTAACCAAAATGAGAATAGGAGTGTGGATATGGAAGATGTTCGTAGCGTTAATAACAGAGGTCATAGAATTACATTAAACAATCGTGGTAGTGGAATTATTACAGGTGTAAATGCCGTTATTTCCTTTGATCCGAATGAGGTTTTGTTAGAAACGGAACAAGGGATGCTGTTAATCAAGGGGACCGAATTAAATGTAACAAAACTTACATTAGACAAGGGAGAAGTTGAAGTTGATGGCAGAGTAGATTCCTTTACTTATTCAGATATGAAAAATGGTATAAAAAGTGAAAATAGTCTGTTTGAACGTTTGTTTAAGTAGGTGGTAGAATGGCTGGCTTAATCTATGATGAACTACGGTTGTTTGGTATCTGTTTTTTATTAGGGACCGGAATTGGGTTTTTATATGACGTGTTCCGTATTTTTCGTATGCTGATACCCCATAAGGATATTTTTGTAGATTTGGAAGATTTGCTTTACTGGGTGTTAACAGCATGGCTGGTTTTTTGTACGATGTTTCGCTTTAATGAGGGTAAACTTCGTGGATATGCCTTTTTGGGAATGTTTTCAGGAATCTTGATTTATACATTTACTGTCAGACGTTTGTTGTTATTTGTTGTTAGAAAACTGCTTCCCGTTTGGAACAAGGCAATCAATGTTTTAAAACGTCCTTTTGTATCTTTGGTGATGTATACGAGAAAAGCATTGAAAAATATGATTATAGAAGTTAAAATGGCAATTAAGAGCAGATAAATAATAGAAACAGGTGAAGAAATTGAGTAAAAAAAGACGTCCGAAAAGAAAGTCAAATAACAATTTAAATAAAAATGGATTTCCTGTTATTATGTTTATAGTGGCAGTTTTTTGTCTCGTATTAGGATTGTATTCAATGAACTTAAAAAAAGAAAGCAATCAGTTAGCGGAAAAAAAGGCTGATTTGGAGCAACAGATTGCGGAAGAAGAACAAAGGACAAAGGAATTAGAAGAATTAGAAAAATATACGAAGACGAAAAAATATATGGAAGAGGTTGCCAGAGAGAAATTAGGTCTTGTATATCCGGATGAGATTTTAGTACAGCCTAGTAACAAATAATGTCATTTATTGCGAAAAGATATACTTAGATATGACATTATAATATATTGGCAGATTGTCATAATGGATTCCAAATATCAGTTTAGGAGGAATGTATTATGAGGTGTCGTCTGAAAAAAATAGGGATACATTTCCTTGCATTTTTTGTGGCTCGTTGTCAGGTGCTTGGAATGTATCCTTTTGTTGTGCCTTTTTTTATGGCTGCCTATATAGATGAACAGGGGAGTTTTAGTTTGTTTCTTGTTATGTTATTAGGCTTACTGAGTAATATGGCGTACATATCCTGTTTTAAATATTTTTTAGTAATTGGGACACTGCTGCTAATACTGAAAACTACAGATCGACAAAAACTGTTTTCCGGTAATTATATGATTGCAATTTTGGCAGGGGTTATTTTGTGGTCTGTTAGTATGCCGTTTTCTTACATTATTACAAGAGAAAATATAAGTATATTATATAGTTTGTTAGAAGGAATTATTGCTACTTGTGGAACTTTTGTTTTGGAACAAGGTTTGATTGCATGTTACGTTGGGACAAATCGGCGTTTTGCAACAAATGAACGATTTATTGGATTTTTTTGTCTTGTAGCTTTGTTTTTATTTGGAATTCCGGATATTCATCAACCTGTTTTTGTTTTGTTTGTAGTTGCGTCCTATTTATTGCTTTGTTATTCATATCGGTTTGAAAGTAGTATCGGAATGTCTACAGGGGGAATTGTTGGGCTTGTGTTAGCATTGCAAACAGGAAAGATTTCCTGGCTTGCAATTATGATTTTACTTTCCGGTTTAATCGTAATTTTTCGGGAATTGGGGAAAGTAGGTGTGATGCTTGGGTTTATTTCCGGATATTTGTTATTAGGCTTCCTTTATGAATCAGCCTTGTTAAATCCTAATCTATTAATAAGCTCCGTTTGTGTTGTGTTATTATTCTTTATTACTCCCAAAAGGGTACTTAAGAAAGTGAATTCTTCAAAAGACATAAATGAGAAAATGAATAAGGAGTTTTTTTTGCAGGAAATAACAAAAAGACGTATTACAGATTTTGGTCATGCATTTGTGGAAATGGAAAAAATGTTGTTGCTTCATGAAAATGAAATAACAATCCCTGATGATTTAAGTAATGTATATTTGTCCGGTGATGGAATTTCTTTGTTAAATGCCGTTGAGTCGCAAAGCAACCGTTTGACGGAAATAAGAAAAAGTTTTGTTAGACAGTTAAGTCAAATTGGAGAAATCATAACAGGTTTTTCCGGAGAAATGATAGAAGAACCATTGTTGTACGAACAGTTTGAAAGTCGTGTAGCGGAAGCGTTATATCGTTACGGGGTCGTTGTATCCGGTGCAATGCCTGTAAAAGATAATAATGGAAAACTAGAGGCGTTTCTACATTGTTATTTGGAAAAAAATAATTTTGTGACAGGAGAAATGTTAAATGAAGTTGTTAGTGATGTCTTAAACAGGAATATGGTGTGTATCAAACGGGCGGGTGAGGCTGTTACTAAGAAGGAGAGCACTTTTGAATTTGTGGAAAAAGGGAAATATATGCTGACAACCGGAATTGTAAGAAAAAACAGAACCGGTGAAACAAAATGTGGAGATAGTTTTTCTGTTTCGAAAATAGATGAGTTAAAAGCAGTGCTGATGCTGTCTGATGGAATGGGATGTGGGGAACAGGCAAATGTTAAGAGCGAGCAGATTGTTGAATTATTAGAACACCTTTTATCAGCCGGTTTTCGAAGAGAACTTGCCATCTGGCTGCTGAATTCTTTTATCAGTTTTTTGTCAAATGGTAATATTAGCTCTACTTTAGACCTTGTAATGATTGATTTGTATGATGGTTTGGCTGATTTTATTAAGCTTGGAGCATCCACAACATTTATAAAAAGAAATGACCGGGTAGAATGTATTCGTTCAACTTCGCTCCCGGTAGGTGTATTAGAACAGGTTGAGTTTGACACCTGTGGAAGAAAACTTTATCATGGGGATATGGTTATTATGATTAGTGATGGGATTATGGATGGTATTATTTTTGAAAATAAAGAAACCTATCTGGTTGATTTAATTGCATCAATAAACACCAATAATGTACAATCTATGGCACAAGCTATTATGGATGATATTAACAGTATGAACAGAGGGTGTTTAAAGGATGATAGCACGGTGCTTGTGGCAGGTTTATGGAACTGTTAGTTTATTTGAATTATTACTGCGATATTGTATAATATATTAGCTAATAGAGAAAAGAAACGAAAAAGATTTTATAAAAGTATTGGGTTGGAAGATTAATTTTGGGTATATGGCAGAAGGATAGTGATATGATTCAAAGGATAAAAAAATATATTCAAGAAAAAAAGTTAATTCAAAAAGGTGACAAGCTTGTAATTGGGGTATCCGGTGGGGCTGATTCTATGGCATTACTTCGTATTCTGATGGATTTAGAAGCGGAATATCAGTTAACACTCATTGTTGTACATGTAAATCATGGTATCAGGAAAGAGGCACAACAGGATACTTCATTTGTGCAGGCATTTTGTCAGCAGCATGATTTACCGGTTTATTTGTTTGTGGAAAATATTCCGTTACTGGCAAAACAGGAAGGTAAAAGTGAAGAGGAAATGGGTCGGATTTTCCGCTATCAGTGTTTTCGAAAAGTGATTCATAAAGAACATGCAGATAAAATTGCTATTGCTCACCATGAAAATGACCAGGCTGAGACGGTATTATTTCACATGCTCCGTGGAACGGATTTGACAGGTCTTTCCGGTATGGCACCTTACTATGTTGGAGAAGAAGGGATTCCTATTATCCGACCTTTGTTATGTGTTAACAGGGAGGAAATTGAATATTATTTGAATCAGTGTGGAATGACCTGGTGTGAGGATATAACCAATCAGGATAATACCTATGCCAGAAATACCCTTCGTAATATTGTACTTCCTGCAATGAAAGGATTAAATGCCCAGGCGGTGACCCATATATGCCGGTTGGCAAACCAGATGGAAGAATATGAAGCGTTTTTTATCCAACAGGTAAGAGCGTATGTTGATGAAAATGTATCTTACACCTTTGATAAAAAAATAGTTTTAAATCGTGAAAAATTATTAGAGAAAATGCCTGTATTTGTCCAAGGGGTGTTGTATCATTTATTATGTGATGTCAGTAAAGAAAAAAGGGATATATCTCATGAACATGTAGAATTGCTTTATCAGCTGCTTTCTAACCAAAGTGGAAAAAAATTGAATTTTCCTTATGGGGTAACGGCTTTTGTTATGTATGAAAAACTTATACTTTGGCAATCCTTTGATAAAGAAGAGGTTGCACCACAAGAGGATGGTATTGTTTATTTAGATGCTATTATATGGGACCGGAATAAGGACTATCAGGTTTATATTCCTGAGTTTGGTAATATTGTGATTTGTTGCAGGGAATATAAGGATTTATCATTAGATAAGGATATGTTGCGAAAATCTTCAAATAAAAATAACTATACGAAATACTTCAATTGTGATAAAATAATTGCTACGTTGTGTTTGCGAACTCAAAAACAAGATGATTATCTGTGTATTAATACACAGGGAAATAAAAAGAAAATCTCTAAGTTCTTTAAGGATGTTAAAATTCCTGTTGATAAAAGAAATAAAATTCCATTATTAGCAATGGAACATGAGATTTTAGATGTGGTGGGATATCGCAGATGCGAAAATTTCCAGGTTGATGAAACTACAAATAAAGTTTTAGTTGTAACATACGAAGGAGAAGAATATGGATCAAATTGATGTATTAATTCCTGAAGAAAAGATTGCTACAAGAATTTGTGAATTGGCAGATGAGATTAATAAGGAATACGCAGGAAAGGAAATTCGGTTAGTTGTTATTCTTAAGGGTAGTGTATTTTTTGCCTGTGAACTAGCAAAGCATATTACTGTTCCTTTGACCCTTGATTTTATGGAAGTGTCCTCCTATGGAGATGGTATGGTTTCTGCAGGTAAGATTACAGTGAAAAAAGAATTAGATGAGGATATTCATGATAAGCATGTGTTAATTGTAGAGGACATTGTGGATTCAGGTGTTACGTTATCCAATCTTAAAAAACTATTACTTGCAAGAAATCCCGCAAGTTTAAAAATTGTTACGTTACTGGATAAACCGGAACGTAGAGTGACTGATATTGAAACAGATTGGTGTGGTTTCGAAATTTCGGACAAGTTTGTTGTAGGATATGGTTTGGATTATGCACAAAAATATCGTAATCTTCAATATATTGGTGTGCTAAAACTAGATTAAACAGCTAGATTATATATAGAAGGAGCATAGTATGAATAAGAATATGAAAAGAAGTATGGTTTCCTACCTACTGCTATTACTATTGATTTTTGGTGTGATTGCATTAGTGCAGGGAAGCACTGGTAATGTGGATGTTTCTTATACGGAAATTAACTTTGTGGAGGATTTGGCAGATGATAATATTTCATCAGTATATGTTCAGCAGAATGCCGAAGTCCCTACAGGTATTGTTACATTAATTATGAAGGATCGTTCCACAAAACAATTTTATATTTCAGATGTGAATGAATTCCAGCAGAAGTTTATTGAAGGCATGAAGGACAAGAATTACAACGTTCCCTTTAATATGGATGATGTAAAACGACCAAGTTTTATAGAAAAAATCATGCCATATTTGTTTGGCCTTCTTGCACTGTTAGTTTTGTTTGTACTTATGGCAGGTATGCAGGGTGCCGGCGGTGGCGGAAGTGCTATGATGAATTTCGGTAAAAGCCGGGCACGTATGATATCAGATGAAGATAATAAAATTACATTTGATGATGTGGCAGGATTAAAGGAAGAGAAAGAAGAACTGGTTGAGGTTGTAGATTTCTTAAAAAATCCAAGTAAATTTATATCAATTGGTGCCAGAATACCAAAAGGAATGTTACTTGTTGGACCTCCGGGAACCGGTAAGACATTACTTGCCAAGGCGGTTGCCGGCGAGGCACGTGTACCTTTTTTCTCTATTGCAGGTTCTGATTTTGTGGAAATGTTTGTTGGTGTTGGTGCATCCCGTGTAAGAGATTTATTTGCAGAAGCAAAGAAAAACAGTCCGTGTATTGTATTTATTGATGAGATTGATGCTGTTGCCAGACGTCGTGGTTCAGGCCTTGGTGGTGGACATGACGAAAGAGAGCAGACGCTTAATCAGATGTTGGTAGAAATGGATGGTTTTACAGAAAATCAGGGTATTATTGTAATGGCAGCTACTAACCGTGTGGATATACTAGATCCGGCAATTCTTCGTCCCGGACGTTTTGACCGTAAGGTTAATGTTGGTAAACCGGATGTCAAGGGCAGAGAAGAGATATTAGCTGTTCATACAAAGAATAAGCCATTAGGTGATACAGTTGATTTAAAAGAAATTGCACGTACTACTGCAGGATTTTCCGGAGCGGATTTGGAGAATCTTATGAATGAATCTGCAATTTATGCAGCCAGAGATAATCGTAAATTTATTATTAAAGAAGATGTGGACCGTGCGTTCATTAAAGTAGGTATTGGTACAGAGCGTAAGTCACGGGTGATTCCAAAAGAAGATTTGCGTATTACAGCTTATCATGAGGCCGGACATGCAATTTTGTTCCATGTGCTTGAAGGAGAAGGTCCGGTTTATACGGTATCCATTATTCCAACAGGACCTGGAGCAGCAGGATATACAATGCCATTACCTGATAAGGACAATACCCATTTAACAAGAGGAAAAATGCTTAATGATATTAAAGTTAGTCTTGGTGGACGTATTGCAGAAGAGATGGTAATGGATGACATATCTGCAGGTGCATCTCAGGATATTAAACAGGCTACGGCTGTTGCAAGAGCCATGGTAACAGAGTTTGGTATGTCTAGTCAGTTGGGCATGATTAATTATGATGAAGATGAAGATAAAGTAAGTGAGTATACGTCTTCCATTATTGACAAAGAAATTAAGTCGATTGTTGATGATTGTTATCAGGAAGCGAAGAGATTGTTGGAGGATAATATTAATATTCTTCACAAATGTGCAAACTTATTATTAGAGAAAGAACGTATTGATCAAAAAGAGTTTGAGGCACTATTTGATGATACTAATGTAGTACCGACAGGATTTTAATCTTGTGGACGAGAAGTCGAAAAGTGTTTTTATTGTCTAATTCGTTTAAAAAATTAGTTGTATCTCTATAAAAAAACAGCCTTTGTTGTGCAATTTAACAACGGATGCTGTTTTTTTTAATCATAATATACAAAGAAGGGTTTTTGTTGGATAATTTTTACAAGGGAAATTGACGATTTGCACAAAAGATTTTAAAAAAAAAATAATTGTTTGTGAACACTTTTAGATGATTATACGTATAATAATACTTGTAACCCCCCCAATACATTATATATTTTTTTGCTACACCCCATAAGTAACAAAAAAATACCTTCTCCAGAAAAGGACAGTCGTTCGGT
>JBJENY010000084.1:0-9960 GCA_051880435.1 Lachnospiraceae bacterium
AATAAAGGCTTTTTTGTGCAAAATTAATAAGAAAGTATAGAGAGGAAAATATGAAGCGGGAAAAAAATTACAACATGGAGCTTTTACGGGTGCTTGCCTGTATCATGGTAGTTTGTATTCATGTTACCAATTATTATAGTAGAGGATATGGTGAAATCTCTAATATATCCTATATTTTCTCTATTGTTATAAATGGGATTTGTCGTCTGGCGGTTCCCTTGTTTTTTATGATAAGCGGATATTTTTTATTACCGGAAGTAATGGTCATTAAAAAAAGTATCAGACGTGCTTTTCATATATTTGTAGTGTTGGTTCTTTGGAGTGGTATATACTATATTTGGAATTTATATTATCGAAAAAGGGATTATGATTTTGCACTTGCCTTTGAAGAACCTGTTAAAAAACATCTTTGGTTTTTGTATGCCATTCTTGGTATGTACATTGCACTGCCTTTTTTGCAGTGTATGATTAAAAAAATGCCTGATTTGTTAATGAGGTATTTTGCCTTGCTCTGGTTTTGTTTTATGGCGTTGGATTTTGTGATTGCCTTATTGGACATGGAGGTAGCCTATGAGGTTCCTTTAGTAGGAAGCTCCTGTTATCTGGGTTATTTTTTAATGGGTTTTATTATTAGTCATACCATGAAAAAGGTAGAAATACCCGGTTGGATATGTTTTCTTGGAGCTTTTAGCTGTATTGCAATTATCATAGTATTCACTTACATCTGTACCGTGAATACAGGTGTTCATATTGAGGATTTCTTTGAGTACCGAAATGTTTTAATTGCTATTGCAGCAGCCTTAATCTTTTATGATGCATCAAAAAATGGTAACTATGAATTAAGTGAAAGAGTAAAAAGAGGGATTTCCTTTGTTTCTAAGCATTCCTTCACCATATATCTATGCCATGTGCTATTTTTAGATATTGTAAAACTGGAATTATATCCACGACAAATCAGTGCCTTTGTGGGAATTCCATTATTTACGATTTTAATTTTTGCTGCATCCCTTTTATTTTCTGTTATATGGAGTTCCCTGTTTCGTATGGGATACCGGTTTATAAAAAATAAAAAAATGCAGAAATTAAATATATGAGAATTGATTTTTAACTGGAGAGAGAAAATGAATGAAAATCCATTAGGCTATGAAAAAATTAATAAATTACTACGTTCTTTTGCAATACCAAGTATTATTTCCATGTTAGTTGGATCGTTATATAACATTGTAGACCAGTTTTTTATTGGACAAAGAGTGGGAGAGTTAGGTAATGCGGCAACAAATATTGCGTTTCCACTAACGACAGCCAGCTTGGCAATTTCTTTACTGATTGGAATTGGAGGTTCCTCTGCTTTTAATCTTGCTATGGGACGGGAAGAAAAAGACAAAGGGGCACAATATTTAGGTAATGGTGTGTCAATGTTGTTTTTGTCAGGGGTAGTGCTGTGTCTGATTGCCCAGTTATTTTTGGAGCCTATGCTTCGTTTCTTTGGATCTCCTGAAAATGTTTTAGGCTATGCAAAAGAATATACCCGTATTACCTCTCTTGGGTTTCCTATGCTTATGCTTGCTACCGGAGGCGGACATTTGATTCGGGCTGACGGCAGACCTAAAATTACAATGTTGTGTAATTTGACCGGTGCCATTGTCAATACAATATTAGATGCATTCTTTGTGTTTGGCCTTAATTGGGGAATGTCAGGTGCAGCCCTTGCTACAGTGATTGGACAAGTAATTTCAGGGGGACTGGCTCTTTGGTATTTGGCACATTGCAAGAGCATATCCTTAAAACGGGAACATCTTATGCTACGTGCCAAAAGGATTTTAAAGATTGCATCCCTTGGTATGGCACCCTGTAGTAACCAGATTGCAATGATGATTGTTCAAATTGTGATGAATAAATCTCTGAAATACTATGGTGCATTATCTCCTTATGGAGAGTCCATTCCCATTGCCTGTGTTGGTATCATTACAAAGGTTAATATGGTATTTATGTCGTTTGTTATTGGTATTTCCCAAGGGTTACAGCCAATTGCAAGTTTTAATTATGGAGCCAGGAAATACGAGAGGGTAAAGGAAGCATATGATAAAGCAATAGGATGTGGCTTTGTTCTTTCTCTTGTTGCTTTTTTGGTATTTCAGTTTTTTCCAAGACAGATTATATCTGTTTTTGGTGACGGCTCGGAGCTGTATTATTCATTTGCCGTAGATTATTTTCATATTTTTTTGTTTTTTACATTCATTAACTTTCTGCAGCCCATTAGTTCTAATTTTTTTACTGCTATTGGTAAACCAAAACAGGGTAGTTTCCTGGCACTGACAAGACAGATTATTTTTTTGTTGCCATTGATTGTAATACTACCAATGTTTATGGGGATAGATGGTATTATGTATGCCGGTCCTGTGGCAGATTTTATGGCAGCGGTAATGTGTGGAATTTTTGTTATAAGGGAAATTTCCGGGAAGAAATATAAGTAATGATAATGGAAAAATTGACTATAGATAAATTATGAGGATCTGTATGGGTTTTGTATGTTGCAGTAAAAATATGTTTTGTATATTGCAGTGAAAATATCTGTAGATTTTTGTATAGTTGGATATTATAATACAGATATGGATACTTCGCATGTATTTGAAGGGAGGGAATGGGATTGAAGAAACAATCTGTACTTGAAAAAGATTCTGCACTTTTCAATATTATATTTTCTTCGATTGTAGATGACATCGCTTGTTTGGTTATGATTGATAATGACAAAGATGTATATCGCGTTTTAGAGTGGGAAGAAAACTTTCAGGGATATATGAAGGCGGAAGGAACCTTGAAGGAATTATACATGACCCTATTCCATCATTCCAACGATTGGGAATCGGCGGAGAACTCCGACTATTTAATGTTTGCAGATGAAGAAATATTTAAAAAAGAAAAATACCGGGGCATGATTCGTTTGACAACAAAGGGTGTTGATATGAATTATTTCTTCCGTATAATAAAGCATAATGAAAAAGAATCGATTTTAATGTTTCTTGAAGAGTCTTCTGTTATCCAAAGCAATCGGTTAGAGCTAGAGAAAATAGATACCATTCAGGAAAGCTATTTGTTTTCCATGATTGTTGATTTGACAAAGGATAGTTGCATGAACCCCAATACTACGGAGTTAAATGCCAACAGGCAGGATTACATGGACATTAAGTATTCTGACTGGAGACTCATGATTTCTAACATGTTTAAAGAAGAGGATAAGGCGCTGTTTTTACGGGTATCATCTCCGGAGTATGTGATTAATACACTTGAGATGCAAAAGGAATTTCACATTGATATTCAAATGATGAATATGCAGGGACAGTTTGTATGGTGCCGCCTTAATTTTGCAAGAATGAAATATTTTTCCAGAAGTAATCCCCGTTTTGTATATACAGTTCGGGATATTTCAGAGGATATTGCACAGCTGCTTCGTCAAGAGGGTATCATTAAGGCTATTGAGGAGCAGAATGAAAAATTACAGAGGGCAGACCTTAATCGAACGAAATTCTTTTCTAACATGTCCCATGAAATTAGGACACCTATTAATGCTATTATGGGTATGAATGAGGTTATCCTTCGTGATTGCCGGGATGAGACCATAAAAAGCTATGCTGAAGATGTAAAAATGGCAGGTCAGTATTTATTAAGCCTTGTAAATGATATATTAGATTATTCTAAAATAGAAGCCGGAAAAATGGAGATTGTTCCGGTGGAATATAATATAAAAGATTTGATTGACAGTACATGTAAGCTGGTTAAAACCAAACTTGAAATGAAGTCTCTTGATTTTGAATTACATATTGAAGAAGATGTGCCTTCCCGTTTGTTTGGTGATGAAATCAGGATTTCGCAAATTCTGGTAAATCTGTTATCCAATGCCATAAAATATACGGATCAGGGAACCATTTCCCTGTTTGTGGACAGGCAGGATGATATGAATGGGCAGGCAGCAATCCGATTTATTGTGAAGGATACAGGAATTGGAATTAAGAAAGAGGATATGGAATTACTGTTTGAGGAGTATGGAAGACTGGAGCTTTTGAAAAACCGTAACCAGGAAGGAACAGGACTTGGAATCAGTATTGTACAGGGATTGTTAACACAAATGAACAGTAAACTCCATGTAGAAAGTACTTATGGAGAGGGTTCTGAATTTTCTTTTGTATTGCCACAAAAAATTGTTTTGGAGGAAGCGATATCTCCAGAAGAGGCTGCAGGTGTTATTTCGGATGAAGAAAATAATGATGTGTCAATTGATTCCTTAGATATGAGTGATAAAAAAGTTTTAGTTGTTGACGATACGCCACTTAACCTAAAAATTTTCTGTGCTTTAATGGCACCATTTGACATAGAAGTTTTTTTGGCAGAAAGCGGAAAAGATGCTCTTGCAATCATGAAGGAAAACCGGTTTGATTTAATTTTCATGGATCATTTGATGCCGGAAATGGATGGTGTCGAAACGTTACATGCATTACGTGAGTTAAATGATTATTATAAGCAGGTTCCTGTTATTTCCTTGACAAGTAATTATTCTGCTACAGCCAGGGAAGAATACATTAGCCTTGGTTTTACAGATTATTTGGAAAAGCCAATTGTTCCGGAGTGTTTAGAAGAAGTTATTCGCAAGTTTTTATGATTTGATAATTTGCACTATCTTGTTATATTCCATAAAAGCATTCCTGTCCATCCAATTGTATTAACATACCTGTAATATAACCGCCTACAGGGTGATTGTGTTCGTTAAACACCACCTTTTCCGGCTCCTGATATACAACTTCATGATTGTCACCAAAATGATAGGCAAAGGTGGTATTAGGTAATTCAAATAGCACGTCGCCAACCCGGTACCAGAAGGAGATATGTCCGCCCATTTCTTCGTTATAGGTCTGAACCCGATAGATTTCTTCAATCCGGTAGGTGTATGAACGGTAATCACCTCGCCGGATTTTTTCATGGGCTTCTGTCCGGATGCGTTCCGCCTTTTTTTTGTTATTTCTTGTAATCAGAATACATAGCCCGATAAAGCCTGCCAGAACAAGCAGGAGAAGAAGTGCTCCGATTATATAGAACAAATAGGCAATTCTTTCGTTTGATTGTTGTAATCCGGAAGCGATGGCAAATGGAAACAGTGCAGTTATTCCGGCTATACATACATATGCAGCCATTCCGCAGAACACACCAATACCGATAGGATTATCCGGAATATTACAAATATTCTGAATAAACTGCTGTCTCTGTTCCGGTGAAAGTGTAATAGATTCACCCTTTCGGATGACATGTTCACAGCCGGGATTTATTTTATTGTTTCGAAGTGTTTGTTTCTGAAATTTATTTATGGCATTATATTTGTAAAATTGTTGCGTTTGGTGTTTTTTTTGTGTTTGCATTTTATTCAAGTCATCCTTTTCATAATATATGATATTGGTCAATTATCCAGTCGATATTGGTTAAATCCAGTTGGCCATTACAATATAGGCATTGGCAACCATTTTTGAGAGAAAGCGAAGCCCCGCAATTAGGACATGCCAGATACACTTTTTCGTTTAATACCCGGGTAACGGCAGATGATTTACGTTTCAGACGGACGTTGACTTTTTCTTTTACCTTCTTAATTTTTTTTTCATTAAAATGAAAGTATTGGAGCATTAAATCTGCACTAATATATTGAAAGTGTTCATCTATCCACCAGCTTTTCAAACGGTAACGATCCATTGTCAGATAGATGATGTTTTCGTATCGGGGCAATACATCTTTTACATTGCATTTTATAAAGGCTTTTATTTCTTCTTTATTATCTGCAAAATGCAGTACCTGCATACGGCTGTTTAATATTGTTGCAAAGGATTCCACTGAAAATGCTGCATCTTTTTTTCTAATCTTTGCAGCAAGCTGGTTATTTTTCCACATGTCATGATTGTACTTGGCTGTGACAATGGGATTTACAATGATAGCCCAAATTAACGACAGTAAGATGTTTCCGGCAAAGATAATAAGTCCTCCGAGAAATGCTCCGTAAATGAAGGCACCTAATGTTCCTGCAAATAAATTATATGCATCTGAGGGTGGCACTTTTCCAAAATACGGCATAATCATTCTGATTAGATAATAAGTGAATACTCCCAGCCCTCCGCAACAAAGGGCCAGTTGTTTGATATAAAGTAAAGCATAGGTCATTCCGTGGAAGGTAACCATTGCGGTATCTCTAAATTGAATCTGATTTACTTTGCTTTGAAAATCTTCAAAGTTAAACTTTGTTCCACAGTATTTACAACCATCAAAAAAATTTTCGATTACATCCATATTTCCACAGCAGGGACAACTGTATTTGTTTTGTGAATGAATGGTTTCGATTACATCCAAAACAATTTCACAGTCTTTTTCGTAGTGTTTGATTTTTTTGTTATGTAGGATAAAATCAACCTGTTTTTTCACAAGTTTATGTACTTCATAGATTGTATATTTTCCGTCTTTTGCGGCAGTAACAGAATTCACTTCTTTTTTAGAATTCTTAAAACAGACCTGCATGGTTAGACCTTTTTTTTCAAGGCGTTCTCTGTTTAATTGCAAGGCATACATTCCCCACTGGGTTGTCTCTGACTTAATGTTGTCAGAAGTATGTTGAAAATAATCCACATAGTTTCTTAAAAATGAATTTGCTGTATCCGATGCCCTTTTTTCTTCTGCACTACCAATCTTTGTCAGGGCAAATATAAAGTTATCGAGTATTTCTCCCATTTGTATCCTCCGGACTAATATAAGTATTGCATAACATTAATGTTTCAATGCATTTAAAGCATTTATCAGCCTATCGATTCCAAGCATATTGCTATACCATTGGATTTTTCTTCGTTTCCTTCTTTTGTAATAGTGAAAATAATGTGATATGTTGTCAGAAGGAACTTCATTTACATAAGGATGTGTAATATAATATTCTGTGGCATCTACATCTGCTATCACTTTTCCATTTTTGTTATGAATCCGGTGTACCTTGTCTATTACATCCATACGGGAAAATGGTATATCAACGATATTTTTTTCATCCATTACAAAAGGCTTTACCATTTGACCGCCTCGCCCATATTGCATATATGCGACAACGATGCAACCATTTAACAGTACCCATGTTTTACTTTCCTGTATCGATTTTGTTTTTCTGTCTTTTCGTTCACTGTGGGTTTCCATATATCCTCCCAGACAGCTTATTAATAGTGTCAGAAAAAATGAACCCGCTACAATAAAAATACAGAATAAAAGGATTGATTGAAAAGTGTGGCTATTGCAAATATTTACATATGTCCAAAGAATGATTGCTGTAAACAGCATGGATAACCCGGAAATAACAAGCATAACTTTTAGGGCTTTTAATATGATTTTGTAAGCCGGGGATTCGTTTAATCTATTTCTGTTATTAGAAGGTAATCGTTTATTAACATCTGCATTTTCGATATAATAATCCAGGTGCCTAAGCAACCGCTGATAATCATTCAGCGGCGTGTGATCAGATATAAAATGAGCCATTGTGAGTCCTTTCCTAAAATCTATTATTGAGATAAATTTGATTTAGCTTTGTGTAAGCTGATTTAAAGCCTGTAACAATAGTTCCCTGCCATACATATTTTCATACCATATGACTTTATCACGCCTGTCCCTCTGACAGTAATAGTAGAATCTGTCAGCGTTATCCTCTTCGTTTCTTGTAATTCCTTCATCAGTGTATGGATGCTTTCTATATAGTTCGATGATGTCTGCATCAACGATAATTTTTCCTTCTGCTCTTGTTATGGAGTATACTCTTTGTATGATGATAAGCTTTTTAAAGGGAGCTTCGGCTATAGGTAATCTTGTTTTTGTATCGTATTGTTGCACACTGCGGAATTTCTGCTCATCTGATATCACAACCCGGCCATTATGTAATATCCATGTTTTACTATCCAGGGTTATGGTTACTGCTCTGTCTTTTTTTTCTGTATGCAATTCCATAAAAGAACCGAATCCTCCTATCAAAAGAGAAACTAAAAAAGCCCCACTGGTAATGAAAATCATGATTGCCATAAACTTTCTTTCGAAATCTGAGACAGGATTATGTGAAAATACAATGCCTGTTATGATTGATGCAACCATTCCGATACCTGACACAACAAGAAGAATTATCATAAATTTGTAAGTAGCCTTGTATGATTTATCGCCAGTCAGATTTTCCTTGTAATTCGGTTTTTCCGTATTGGCATATGGAGCATATTGAACTGTGTATTTTATTTGTGACTGTATTTTTCTGTAATCATCCATGGGTGAATGATCTCTTATGATTACCGGTAACATATTTCACCTCAAATTTATCTATTATTTTCTTCACTCTATCAAACTCGTTAAAATGCTGCTATCCATTTTTTGTAAATACAACGTAAGCTTCCTGTAAAAATTCACACGCCGGAGAGATATTACATTCCTTTTACAATGATTTTACGCACCTGTGATAGAGGAAATATGAATATAATGATAGGATGACTAAGATAGTTTTCCTTGCAATGGATGCGGTTAAAAGGCTGTAAAATTATCATAATAATAAGGAGAATAAATTTTGGATTATAAAGATGTGTTACGTGATAAAGAGGTAAAGGCATTTTTAAAGAAAAGCAATGATAATCTTGAAATGCTGGGATATACAGATCATTCCGAAGGACATTGTGTCATTGTGGCAAAACGGGCGGGAAACATTCTTTCTCAATTAGGATATTCCCAGCATGAAGTTTCCCTTGCACAAATTGCCGGGGCAATGCATGATATTGGAAATTTTATCAATCGGAATAAACATGGGGAATATGGTGCTATTTTGGCTTACAACATTTTAACAAGAATGGGAATGCCGTTAGAGGACAGAGTCATGATTGCTTCTGCCATTGGAAATCATGATGAATCCACGGGAGGTGCAATTGATGTAATCTCTGCCGCACTGATTCTGGCAGATAAAACAGATGTGAGAAGAAACCGGGTGAAAAATAATGATAAAGCCAGCTTCGATAAACACGACCGTGTCAATTATGCAGTTACCAATGCTACGGTAAAGATAAATCCTAAAAAACATCTGATTACCTTAAACTTGCAGGTTGACGAAGAAATCTGCACGATGTATGAGTATTTTGAAATATTTCTTGGAAGAATGATGATGTGCCGTCAGGCAGCAGAATTACTGGGAATGAGATTTAAGCTGACAGCTAACGGAAGCAAAGTATTATAAGAGGATAACTATGGGAGATTATGGTCAATTAAAAACAAAAGAAAGAGAGAACGTGAGAGAACCGAACCTGGAGGAACTATATAAGGGACTGGCATGGACAGCAGCTGGCCTTATTGGGATATCCTTTATCACCACTCCGTTTCCCTTGCTTTTTAATATGGTATGTTTGGGTATTGGTTTCATTTTTGTTGGCAAAGGATGTAAATTGTTGGGAAAGTATTTATCGTCATATCAGGCATTTAAAAAATTTGTACCGGTATGGGATGAAAAACGGGGAATGTATGACCGGTTTGCAAAAGAGTATAATACATGGTATCAGGAGAATATTGTTCCAACCTGCTGCGACGGAGATACATTATATTTTATGAAGCTGCAAAAGGAACGCTTGAAGGCGAAAGGACTTAAGATGTCGAATCAGGTGATGCCGGTAAAAGGCAGTGGTTATGGAACGGCAACACTTTCAAGAAAAACCCCATGGTATACCACGGATATGGTATATGAGCACATTAACCGGAAAATCCGGTTTGATAATAGGAAGGGATCTGTTTATGAAAGAGAAGTTGAGCAGGTAATGTATGCAATTATTGTCCATACACCAAATGATGAACAGCTTGCCAATATAACAATGACCTGTCCCAATTGTGGTGCAGTCAGTCCGGTAGCAGCCTTGGAAGAGGGATGTCAGTATTGTAATACAAGATTTCGGA
>JBJENY010000085.1:0-9837 GCA_051880435.1 Lachnospiraceae bacterium
ACATGTTGGTGTCCTCTTCCCTATTTTCTTTTCCTACAAAAACTTTACGCTAGCAGCGAACTTCCAACGCCAAATTTAACCATTTTAACGCTCATTTCTAATCATATGAATATATTCCCTGATTAAAGCATCCAGTCGCTTGTTTCCTTACATCCGTAGTAATTTCACTATCGAAATACATCCTTAATACTTCTTCAATCGTTTTCTTCTCTTTATTTGACATTCTATGCGATTTATCTAAAAAGGTTGTTAAATAATACATACCCATTTCTTTATCTTAAAACCTCACGCTAAATCGGTTTTTCAAAAGGAGAAACCACTTCATGGAAAGATATCTCTAATGCATAGTTTTTCACGTCAAATCTTAAAACATTCGACTAAAACAAAAATGGAGGAAAATGGTATATTGTACAAATACGTATTTTCTTATACCTTTTTTATATTTTTGCAACTTACATTTCCATGTATCGTTTCATCATTATAAATAACTATCTAGCGGAACAATCTTTCGATATAATAATGTATGCTTTTCATCAATTTCTATCTCATCATGATAATGACCAAAAAACCAATGCTTATAATTTAACTTGTCTTCTAGCTCTTCAAAATAATTTGTCAAAATATCCTTTGAATATAATCTGCATCCCAAGCCATGCTGTTTTAAATAATAAGCTTCTATTGCATCCTGAATCCGATTCGATGCACAATGGCTGATCACATAATCAACCTGATATCCGACTTTACTCAGATTCTCATTTCCACGCTGAATTTCCGTCTCACTTGGCAGTTCCTGCTTCCACCATGATACATTTAATACACGATATGGAAGTCCACGTATATTTGCAAGCATTCTCAATTCATTATAGTTCGGATCATCTCTGTCTAAAACTCCCCCCTGGATATCATGGCTGCTGGCACCACCGAAGGTAAAAAAGGTCTTATCTTCTATCCGAAACACCTGCCCGCGCTCCAGCAATATAATCTTATCCCTTACAATGTGCCGTACCTGTCCACCATTCCACTCTTCTAACGGATATTCCTCTATCATGTTATAATTTTCATGATTTCCCTGCACCCAGAGAATTCGAAAAGGGAGATTTGACAGACACTTCAAATCATATTCGTATGATTCATCCTTTGCCCATAGCAGGCCGAAATCTCCACATACAATTACACTATCATTTTTTGATAATTTAAATGGTAGTTCACATCTTTGTTTTCTCTCAAATCTTCTAAAATCTGCATGACAATCACCTGTTATGTAAATCATATCCAATCACTCCTTTAACTTCTATATTGTTCTGCATCTTACACTTTTATTTCAAAAATCACAATGTATTTTTAACAACTTATATTTTCCGTGGAAGGCTCCGATTTTCACTACTTTTAGTCGATTTTTGTCTATTGGGTCAAAATCATTTTTTATCCCTTATATTCCCCTTTGTCTATTAGAACGGAAAGTTATATATACCCTGTTCCCGCTTTTGTGTATCGGTAACAAAAAAATTCGGCAGAGTAAACTGGATATTTCAATAAATTCAGTACAAATCACGATTTTATTAATTTTCATAAAAACATATTGCATTCAAAACCATTGATGTTTATGATTAAAAAAAATAAAGAAAGTGATTTTACATGAACTTATACATAGCAGATTTACACTTTGGTCACCGTTCTGTAATTGTCTTTGACCATAGACCATTTACCGATGTTGACGAAATGGACCGTACATTAATTTATTTATGGAACAGCCGGGTCCAGGCAGATGATGACATTTATATTATAGGTGACTTTGCCTATAAAAATGAAAAACCGGAAGAATGGTATTTGAGACAATTAAAGGGACGCAAGCATCTTATCATCGGCAATCACGATAATAGATTACTAAAAAACGAAAAAGCAATGTCCTATTTTGAAACTGTGGATAAAATGCTTCACGTATCGGATAATGGCAATCAGATTTGTTTATGTCATTTTCCGATAGCCGAATGGAATGGTTTTCATAAGGGGCATTATCATATCTTCGGACATTACCACAATGAAACTGAGGGTGCCTTTCAATATATGAAAAACTTTGACAGAGCACTGAATGCAGGCTGTATGATTAACAACTATACTCCTGCTTCGTTTAACGAGCTTATTCGAAACAACCAAATCTTTAAAGAAAATGTTGCACAAATAAAAGACAATCAGAACAGGAGTGAATAAGGCCTCTAATGATTTTATCCAGCGTCTCGGTCGTCCGAAATATCAATATCAGGAAGAGGTTTTATTCCATTTTTCTGATGGCTCCAATGAATTTATGTGTCAGGACAAAATTGAAATTATAAATGAATATGGAACTATGGATCAGTCCAAAGAGGGTCCTATGATATACTGGGACATGACTATAGAAACCCTGAAAATGAAGTCTTATATAAACATATTGAAGAATCTATGATTCAGGGTAGTATTTCATCTTCCATTCACCCACAGGAAACCAACTGATTTCCTTAATCAATTCTTCACAATCACCTTTGGGTAAGCTTCTATTCTCCGAGGTTTTCACTCCAATCTCCCATGCATATTGCCAGTTAAAATTATCTCCACTTGGAACAATAGCCACTAACTGTTCGCCAGACATTCTTTCTTCTACCTCAATTGGTTTTATAATCGGATATCCTTTTTTGCGTAATTCAAGACATAAGTGAATCAATAAATCATACTCATCTACGCTACAAAGTACAGAAATAAATATTTTCCCATTTCTTTTTTCAGGGAACAAATGAATATTCGGAGACAGACACACCTCCCAGGTATGATGCTCTGTATAACCATTTTCAACAAAATCATCAAAGGCTTCAGCAGAATCTTCTTCCAATTCCAGAAAAGAGTGCGCCGAGTCATAATGAGTGGCAGCGGCATAAGCCAGATAGTAATCTTTTGGAGTCATTGTTTCATCTTGTGCATCCTTTTTTCTTATCGGATATTTTTCTTTTAAATTTAGCAAATCATACAAGTCGTTACATATTTGGAAATATTCATTTTTAGTCATACTTTCCCAACCTATATCTTTGTCCTGATCCCAATGGAGAAAAGAATCTAATTCCACAGGATCAATCCTTCCAAAAATTCTCTCTTTATCTTCAGGAACATATTTCCAATAGGTTGACATTTTGACAACTCCAGATCTATGGATATACGGAAGATAATTAGACACATAATTAGAATATGTATCTTGCTTAATCATCTCTATACACTTGCGTTCACTCTCAAGAATCCAACTTAAAAATGATTCCATATCGATTCTATCTCTACTTGCAAAATAAACTCTTGTATCAACTATACAACAACCATCTAAAAACAAGCCTCTATTTCCTTCATGCTCTGCCAAGTATAGATTGAACCAAACAGTATCATCGGGAAAATCTACGGTCCATCGCGCTTTCATTTTTTGATAATCTGGCTCATCTCTATATGTAAAATGATCCTTAAATGCCTCAGCATATTCTTCAAAACTACCTTTGTCCGTCCATAACCACAACTTCCGATCAATGCCATTTCGATATTTGTCCCAGGGTTCAATTAAAGATGCAAGCTTATAGATTTCATCCAATAATTTCTTATTTTTATCTAGCATACCTTTTTGAATTTCAAAGACTCCTGGATTAATTTCATTTATAATTTTATATATTTGCTGTGCATTCATCGCAAATCCCTCCCCACGCCTTTACATTATGACGATTATTCGCAAATTACTTTTTTCTGGATTTTACTCTTTGGCTTAAAAAAGAATAATCCCTTTTTAGAAGCGCATATATTTCTGGAATCTTCTGTTTTTCTCTATATTCTAACTATACATCATTGTATTTTGCATTTTTGCATAAAGAATTTTCATTCCTTACTTTCCATCTCTTTGTGTTACTTCATATTCTCTCTCAACTCCGGAATCATCTTAACCAAAATGTCATTACAGTATTTTCCAAATGTTCCGCCAATTTTATCTGTAATTTCCTTTTCTTCTTTCATACAATCCCTGATAACATGTGGTTTCACAATCTTAATAAGAGACTGATCATTCAATATATGCCATTCCGACGGCAAATCGGCTGTTTCTATCAACTTCAAAATGATTTTTCTTACCCTCGGAAGAGTTACAATACTTTCAGACAACATCATTTCCTCTTCCATCTGCAGCACTCTATCCATGTTTACGGTTTTTATTACTTTGCGGGATTTGTTTGATTCCTGAAATTCCACATCTACAATTTTGATATAGAACTGCTGTTTCTTCGAATTCAGGGTACTTTGGTTTTTCACAACGATACCTTCCCCTTTTTCGCCTCCTAACCGAGTCTGCCCCACAAATGACATAAGTTGTTTCCAAGACTCAAATGCACCTCTATACAATACCGTTGCATAAGAAAAATGACATTCCTTTGCAAGCTGTTCCACTTGCTCCTGTGACCAGTAGCTGCCATTTTCCATCACATCAAAAACATAAAAATTGCCATACCGGTCAGCAGGATACTCGCAGTGATGGGGAACAAGCCATTCCCCATAGATATCCAGTTCAAAGTACTAATCCGGCACCTGCGTATAATGGTCTTTGCACCAATACCAGAAACCCTGTAAATGATTGTCATCATTTAAAATGCAATTATTACTATAGCATTGGAAAGTTTCACCGGATACACGGATGTGAGTATTGGAACCATCAATTTTCTCCTGTACGACAATGGAATCTCCCTTTGAAAACATATGGAATAACTTGTTTTCAAAGCTTGGAATATTCATGAAGGGATTCTCATACCGTTTCACAAAAGACGCCTTTTCTTGGTTTGAATTTTCAAATTCTGTAACAAGTTCTTCCGGTGTCAGATTCATTCTGTCGTGCTGTTTCTTTATATTAAAATATTCAAAATATGGATTTTCCTTTAATTTTTCGAATAAATTCATGCGTCATTCCTCTCTATGATT
The DNA here is from genome assembly GCA_051880435.1 of Lachnospiraceae bacterium. Taxonomy (GTDB): domain Bacteria; phylum Bacillota; class Clostridia; order Lachnospirales; family Lachnospiraceae; genus CAG-590. Next base: position 4,960 of record JBJENY010000085.1, read on the forward strand.
TTAATTTATGACGATTAATCCTATTCTTTTAATAAATAGTCGTTATTTAAAACCTTCATGGATAATGGTCCCTCAACGGTTTTTGAATACACCGGTTCCAACGGGCGAATTACAATGCCTTCCTTATTCATTCCGGAAGGATATTTCCCCTTTGCCCGTTCCAGCAGCTCCTCAATTGTTTGATAGTCAAAGCAATCTCCTGTCTCTTCAACCGGTACCATGGAAAGCTCCAGCTTCTCACATAACGCTTTCATGTTCTCCAAAGACAGCCTATGCCCTGTTTGCATGTCACAAACTGTAAACACATACCACTCCGGAGACCTCAGCTTCAGCCGGTTCTTCTGTATTCCGGCACCACAAAACTCACCCTGTATGGCAATGTCAGGAACATCATTTTCCCTTAGCTTCTCCTCGATATGATGAGCCTTCGCATAATCCCACATGGAGCATTTTCCATCATCCGCATATTCATAATTTCTACCACAGACACCAAACTTCTTATCAATCCAATACATCGTTACACTCGTCCCATCCATTTTTGTACTAATGTAATAAGGCAGTCCCCTAATTTCCTGTATTAATTCAGGAAATGCCTGCACACGAAGCTCATCTGTTTTACCAATTCCAGACGGCATGTCGCCAATCACAGTACCACTTGATGTAACAAATTCTTCTATCTCCCATTTTCTGACATGTAAAATGTCCGTTACATCATCTCCAATCTTGTATTCGTTACCTTCTGGCAAAATGGTCAGCGGCAAGGCAAGTCCCTGTGAAATCTGTCCTCTGAAACGTTGTGTTTTGAGGCGGAATCCCTCTCCCATAAAATCATCATTCCGATAACAGCTTTTTCTCAGGAACTCAAATTCCTCACAAACCGGTAAATAAGAATCCACTTCAAAATATACACAACTGTCTCCTACTTGAAATTCTCCTTTCTTCGCCACACAAGTCCAGCCTAGAACATGAATACATTCTATATTATCTGCCCCTTCAATAGATGTAATATGATGTACGTACTGTACAGTCGCTAATTTTCTCTTATTCATTCTTTAATTTCTCCTTTATATATTAAATATGATGTCATTACACCAACCAACTATAAAAGCTCCTGACAGGATTCGAACCTGCAGCAAACCGACGTTCGTAGCGTCGTGCTCTCATCCATTGAGCTACAGGAGCAATATATTAACTTATTCCCCCGAAAGACATCCAATTGCAATAAAAATTAAAATCACCGCAATCACAAATCCTCCCAAATTGTGAAATGGGGTGGCCCCGTGAAATAATCCATATATTCCTAATCCACCTGTGCAAAATGCAATCAAGTAATTTGTTCCGGAAATCTTTTTGGAATTACCGGAGGAAGTTGTTCTATTTGTAGAATCTGCTTTGCTTCCATAGATATTATCATCTAATTTCCATGTTTGCGTTTTCTCATTCCAAATTACTGATTTATCAAAGTCTCTTTCATTATCGATTTCATCATAAAACATACGATTTCGTCTCTGATTTACAGAATATCCGGTATTACGATTAACTCTACCTTTTGTAGGAGATTTCCCATATCCTGAAGAAGGATTAGTCAAATTAAATTTGGCATCATATTCGCCATTTCTAATCCTTTCATATGTAGAATCTGCATAAGTACAGCCATATAACATCCTGATATTTTGATTTAATTCCTGGTTTGACATATACTGATGTTCCTTTACATATATCACAACCTGTTTTGTCACATTATTTTTTCCGCCGTATGCCATATCATCGCTCCCACTCTTCTACTTTTGTGTCTTGGTAGTCCGTTTTCAGTTCCATAAAACTTTTTATATTGTATTCTGCCTGAAAGTCCTTATCATAAAGGACGGAATACTCATCCTGCTTTGCTTTTTCCATCATGTTAAGGAAATCTTTTCGTGTTATGGGCTCACGAAAAGTAATCCGGTAAAAAAACACTCCATCCGAACAATGATCTCCACACTCATACTTAAAGTAGTACTCCTCTTTCTTCTCATCATAATACTTATCTAATGAATATATTTCTTCCTTTTTTATCTTCTCTGTTTCATAATTTCCCAAATCTTTTTTATTATCAGTTTGCAAGTTTCCCATATCTTTCACCTTTCTTTTTTCCGGATTCTACTCTTTATCCTAAAAAAGAACAATCCCTTTTTAGAAACTCATTTTTTCTCTGGAACCTCTTATTTCTCTCTATTTCTAGCCATTTTTTGTTTATTGAGTCAAACCTATTTTTTTCTGACCTAAGTCCTTTTTGTCTATTAGAACGGAAAATGATGTATGCCTATCCTCTGTTTTTGTTTACTGATGACAATCAATTAAAAACAAAAACGGCAAAAATATCTTCAATTTCGTCAAAATGACTGGTTCATTTTTTCAATATACTGCTCTTTTTTTTGCAAAAATGCACAACAATCTCTATTAAAACGCAGATGACAGGATTTGAACCTGCACGCCGCATAATACGGTTACTGAAAGATTAGCAATCTTCTGCCTTACCAATTAGGCTTACATCTGCAAAATGACGAATACCGGATTCGAACCGGTAATCTTTTCCTTGAGAGGGAAACGACTTAACCCTTCGTCTAATTCGCCAAAACGCCGTGTATATTTGTTCCGGTTGCAACCATAGCAATCCTTGGCATAATATACATTCCATTTCCAAATGAATAACAAAATAGAGACACCCTGCGGCATCTCTATCCATTCCCATAAAAATAACCGCCTGCCTATCTGACAAGCGGTCTGTATTCCTTCAAAACAATACTTACACACTAATCTGAATAGGCATCACAAAATAACCGTAGTTCTCTTCATAACTACGACGTTCTAAGGATTCACTATTCATACAAAGATTTGTAAATATTGTATTCATCTTTCTTACTTCCTTTCCTTTTGATATGTCAATGGTAGCATATTTTTTGCATGTACGTCAATTACACTTGTGGTATAACATGGGCAACTATATAAAAAGCTTCAAGACTTAGAATAGCATGGTTTAAAACCTAAAATAAGCAGTAGCTTTGTAAAATAAATATGTTATAATCAAAGTTATCAGTTTGGAAAATTCATTTTCAAAGGAGGACAAAAGGCATGAAAAAATGGAAATACCTATTATTATTTGGAGTAATCTCTTTATCCTTAACGGGATGCAATTCAAATAAGCCAGAGAACGAAGAAAATGCTGTAACAGAAGCAGTTTCCGAAGTTGAAGAGTCAACTTTAGAGGAAAATACCGAAGAAGGGGCAGAAACAGGGGATACAGATAGTACCACTGTAACGGAAGCTCCATTTGTTAAAATTAATAGTACCTATTATGAGCTTGATGATGATGAATACTGGCAATATTTTACCGGTTCATACGAATTGGCATCTGTTTCCGGGGAAGGCTACGAAGCACTAGCCACTTCCGTTGCAGACTGGTTTCAAAATTATGAAAATACATATATAGAAAACGCAAACAAATTATATGAGGATGCAAAATCTTATGTAGAGCCGGACAGTGATTACAACAATGCCAGCTATCTGAATGGCACAGTAAAAACAGCCAGAGCGGATGAAAAAATTGTAAGTTTCCAGATTGCAGAAGACGAATATGCAGGAGGCGCCCACGGCAATATATATGATTATGGCCTGACATTTGATGCCCAGACCGGTAAAGAGCTTATATTCTCAGATCTTGGGGATATCAAGGAAGATGTAAAAGCATACATTAAAAACTCCATTGCCAAAGATCCGGAGGTTATGGAAGGTATTATAGTTGATGATTATAACACTGTTGTAGATGAAACCATTGATGGCGAACCGGCATGGTACCTGACAGGCAACGGTCTTACCATTATATTCAATGAATACGAATTATTAAGTTATGCTGCCGGAGATTATGTTGTAACCATTCCTTATGAAGAACTTCCTGGTATTAATGAAAATTACACCCAGGCAGACAGTTATTTTATTCCACTTAAGGAAAACACTTCTGTTTTCACTGATATTGGAAATGACGGTACACAGGATGAGATTTCGTTAGTTTGTAACTATACAGATGATTACAGCTATATGACAGTAGATGTTAATATCAATGGAAATAAAGTCACTGCAAATGATTATTGTTACAATGCAAATGGATATTTTCTTCATACAAAAGAAGGAAAGGATTACATTTTAGTATGCACCGGTTCTGACAATGATTTTGTCTTGACCACCCTGATTGGAATTGAAAACGGAACTCCCGTTAATCTAACCTCAGAAGGTATGGATATTCTTGCTGTATCCGGCGACCGATTATGGACCAGAAGAAAGGTGGACATGTTAGGTTCTTATTCCGGATATTGTACAATAGAAATGAAAGATAATGCATTTAACAGAGTCGAAGACCGGTATCAGTATGACACAAAGAAAGACATCGACTGGAATTATGCAATTACAGTCACAAAAGAGCTTCCATGCAAGCTCATGATAGATGGAAAATTGCAGGATTCCACCCTTCCGGCCGGTACTAAAATATCAATATGTGACAGCGATGGTGAAACGGTAGCCGGATTTAAATTAGAAGATGGTACCTATGGTGAAATCTATCAGAATACAACAGAGTGGCCACATACCATTGACGGTACAGATGAAAGCGAATTTTTCGAAATGTTACCATATGCAGGTTAATAGCATGGTTAACCTTAATATCCGATTATAAATAGCTCCGGAAGCTAAAGACCCGGATTCCTATATGCATCTAAGCAACATACGTTATGGAATCCGGGTCTATTCATGGGGAATGTTTATCAAATTTTTAATTTATCTTCACTTCATACAAATTCTCTTCCGTAAGGATACCACCCTCTCCCTCAGGTGCAGACTTGATAAATA
>JBJENY010000086.1:0-9790 GCA_051880435.1 Lachnospiraceae bacterium
TTGGTAACAGCAGGTCTAGATAGATGATCATTCAACGACATAACCCGGCTTATCGTTTAAGTCATAAAAAGAAGGAGCTGTTTTCAGCCCCTTCTTTTTATTTAGCCTGATCTAACAAAGTATGATTATCCTTCCAAAAGATACAATAATCAATCAAACGAATCGAAGTTCTGGGATATTTGGCAATCAGTTCATTTCTTTCCCGTATACCACCACTAATATCAGCCATTATCATTCGAATCTCCCAAATCATATCCTGTCGTGACTTATCATCAAGCAAGGAAAATATGTATCTGCTTTTATAAGGTAAGTGGGCATATATATCTGCCACCATAGTATCAACTGAAACATTCTGATTGCGATAATCGTCAATCAGTTCAAACACCTGATACTTTTCATCATCAGGGAAGCCCGCATGTCGCGCAATTATCTTAGAGCAAATCTCTGCAACATCTCCTGTTTGATAGCCAAAATCATCAATATTGTAATCTGCCACAATATCCAACAACAATTGAAAATGGTGTCTAATCTGATACTGGGGCAACTTAGAACAATAGTCTGTCAATTCATCATGAATTCCAGTTTCTTCGTCCCAATAATGCAGTGCATACACCCAATACACCAGGTAGCAAATCATGATTTCTTCAATTCCATCCTTACGGTCAGTAAAGGAAAAGGCTGACTTAAGCTTTGCGCCTAAGCTTTTGAAATCAGTTTCACTTAATGTTAAATCACTTATAACGCGTACACCAGGTATCTGTTGTTCAAAATATTCTTTCATCTGTGGTAAATCGAATCTTTTTCCTGAAACACCCATAACTTAGCCCTCCTTATTCAAATAATCATATGCACAAACCTAAATATACTCATTATTTGAGCCTGCATCTACGATATTATTATATCATACAGCTCGAAAAATGTCACTATATTGCACAAAAGATAATTATATTTTCATTATTTTTTAACAAATTTTATCAAATATTATTATATATCATTCCATATATTCACTCTTACCCAAAAAAAGAGTCGTCTTTTGTCAAACAAGACGACTCAAAAATCTACAATTCTATTTATTCAATATTACAAATGTGCTCCATTTTCATTATACAGGAAAACAGCTTCCACCCACGAACTCTCTCAATATACTGTTATTTGGTATATTTTCTGAACTAACTGTTAAGAAATAATCTAAAAACTTTAATAGTCTTTTCGCTTCCTGATACTCAGGAGCATCACTTGGAATTGCAAATAATAAAGGTTCAATATACGGCTTAATAACTGCAAGTTCATATATTAATGCAGAGTTAAACATTGCATCCGCTTCTTCCTGATAAGGAAAAATGTTCTTTTCTTCTCCTCTTCTTACAGAATCCCACATTGCAATGGTTTTCTGTGCACTATTACCACGGGTTCTGGCATCTCTTACAATACGACGAATCAATCGACCATCCGTTGTTGCAACACGGTTATGTTCATCTACATTTAATTGTGTCAATGCACTGATATATATTTTAAACTTGCTATAAGACGGAAGGCCTGCACTCATTTCCGGGTTTAATCCATGAATGCCTTCAATTACAAGTACATCATCAGCCTCTAACTTTAATGTATTTCCTAAATACTCTCTTTTTCCTAATTGAAAATTAAATGTTGGCATCATCACTTCATCTCCATCAAGCAATCTTGCCATGTCCTGATTAAACTGACCAACATCTACTGCCTCTAAACATTCAAAATCAAAGTTACCATTCTCGTCTTTTGGTGTATATTCTCTATCCACAAAATAATTATCAAGAGCAATCGGATGAGGTCTAAGTCCAAGGGCACGAAGCTGGATACTTAGCCGATGGGAAAAAGAAGTTTTGCCCGAAGAACTTGGTCCTGCAATTAAGACAATCTTCTTATCCTGCTGTGCAATCTGTGCTGCAATATCAGCAATATTTTTCTCCTGTAACGCTTCCTGTACAAGCATTAAATCTCCAATCTCGCCCTTTGCAATAGCATCATTTAATCCTCCTACTGTATCAATATTTAACATTACACCCCAATCATCAGATTGTTTTAATACAGAGAATAATTTATCTGCAGGTTTAAACTCAGGAAGCACAAAAGGATTGCGTCTTTCCGGCATTTGTAAAACAAATCCACCTGCATACGGATATAATGCAAACTGTGTCAGATAGCCTGTAGATGGAACCATATATCCATAGTAATAATCCTCATATCCGTCTAACCGGTAAGCATTTGCATTAGATGCACGACGATATTTAAATAATTTCACTTTATCCTGACGCCCTTGCATTTCAAACCGTTTCATCAAATCACAGGATTTGTATGTATGCTTCTCAATTGGAAGATTCTTTGCCACTAACTCGTTCATTTTTTCTGTAACTTCTTTTAATAAGCTCTCTGTTACTTTTGCAGTTCTACTATTTAATTCACAATAATAACCCTTGCTTAAAGAAAAAAGAATCCGAATCCAGCCATTGGAACCACGCTTTTTCAACACCTCACGAAATGACTTTAACATGAGCAACGTCATACTTCTTTTGTACGTATCGGAACCTATTTTTTCAGCCGTGGTCACAAAAGATATTTCAGAATCCAATCGAATCTGCTTATATAATTCTGTCAGACGTCCATTTACATAAGCAAGTACAATGGTTCCTTTTTCTTCGTTTCCATACTGTTTTGCCAATTCCTGAAGGGTAATTCCCTTCTCCACCTGATAGGTATTCCCATCAATCATAACTTTTATCATTGTAATCCCTCCTTTGATGTAAAGTTTTTTTAATCTACAATACGAATTGGACACCCCATATCTTTTCCAATTATTTCTATATCCTTTCCAAGCTTCATTTGCAAATAGGATACCATATAATCAATGAAAATGTGTTCTAAACCATAATGGGTAGCATCAATTACAGTCATTCCCATATCTAATGCATCAATTCCACTATGATGACCATAATCACCTGTAATATATAATTCATATCCATTTTCACGTACCATTTCAAGCTCGCTCTTACCGGATCCCGGCATAATGGCAACTTTATCAAAAAGCTTTTCCTTTTGCTCCTTGCTTTGATATAACATTACAAAATCCAGATCAAATTTTTCTTTTACATATATCGCCACCTGAGTTGCCGTCATAGGCGTTGGCAATTTTCCATATCTTCCCATTCCTTCTGTTTCATCACAGGCACAAACATCAACAGGAGAAATATCTGTTAAGTTCATATAGTTCGGTCCTGCTGCTAACTGCGCCATTCCACCAACCGCATCAAAATTGGTATGCATGGCATAATAACATATTCCATTTTCAGCCAGAGCAAGTATTTTTTCTCCAATAAAGTCATTTTCATTTATTTGTTTTACCGGGGAAAAAATCATGGGATGGTGGGTTATCAGCATATCAATATGGTTGCTCCCACAATATTCAATTATTTCTTTCGTAGCATCTAATGCCACCACTATTTTTTTTACGCTGCGATTTTTTCGGCCTACCAGCAAACCAACATTATCCCAATCACAAGCATATTTTTTTGGTGATAAATCCTCCAAAATATCTACAACATCCTGACAGGTCATTTTTACCTCCTTAAACCCTATCTATATACAGTAGAAAACTAAAATGCAACTAAAATCGGTCCACAGCTTTTTGATTATCACATAGATTAGTTCTAACCTCTTCCAATCTCTTTATGGTTTTTTCCGGCATCACGCATCCCTTAGAAGTCATTTCTTCTTTTACACGTTCCAAATCCTCATATATTTTATTCAGAACTGCTTTTTCATTTAACAGATATTGCTTTAATACCTGATTTTGGTGGAATAAATTATATCTGCCATATAGAAAGTCACAGGGTTCATATTGAAGAATTTTGTCACAGCTCATGGCATCTGCGTCTGATACCATTTTACTTTCAGCTTTCATAACTGTATAAAACTTTCCTTCCTCAATCATTACATTTTCTTTTACAATACTATAATGATGCATTAATAAAAACTCTCTAACCTTGCATAGTTCCGATTGGGGTTGTAAGACCAAAACAGGAGCATTATGTAAACTATTTTTTTGCAACTTAGATAAACCTCTCTCCAGGATACCATTTATCAATAATCCACCCATTCCGGCAATAATAATAGTATCTGCTTCACCTTCACAAAGCATTTCCAAACCATTACTCAAACGAACTTCAATGCTATTATGTAAACCAGCCTCCTGTATATTTTTTGTAGCAATTTCCAAAGGACCCTTTCTAACGTCCATAGCAATTACTTTCTTAGCTAACTTTCTTTCCACCAGAGAAATAGATACATAAGCATGGTCGCAACCCACATCTGCTACGACATCTGACTGTGGTGGCACAAAATCCACCACAGTTTCCATTCTTTTTGATAAATTCATATTTACTCCAAATAATCTTTTAACTTACGACTACGACTAGGATGTCTTAACTTACGAAGCGCCTTTGCCTCAATCTGACGAATTCTTTCTCGTGTAACATTAAATTCTTTACCAACTTCCTCTAATGTTCTAGCACGACCATCGTCTAATCCAAAACGGAGACGTAATACCTTCTGTTCTCTTTCTGTTAAAGTTGATAACACCTCTACAAGCTGCTCCTTTAACAATGTAAATGCTGCAGCATCTGCAGGAACAGGTACATTTTCATCCTGAATAAAGTCTCCTAAATGACTATCTTCCTCTTCACCAATTGGTGTTTCCAAAGAAACAGGTTCCTGAGATATCTTTAAAATCTCTCTTACACGCTCTACCGGAATTTCCATTTCATCTGCGATTTCTTCCGGAGTTGCTTCACGACCTAATTCCTGTAACAACTGACGGGAAACGCGAATCAACTTATTAATAGTTTCTACCATATGCACAGGAATACGAATTGTTCTTGCCTGATCCGCAATGGCTCTTGTAATTGCCTGACGAATCCACCATGTAGCGTAAGTAGAGAACTTATAGCCTTTTCGATAATCAAACTTTTCAACAGCTTTAATCAGTCCCAGATTACCTTCCTGAATCAAATCAAGGAACAACATACCTCTACCTACATATCTTTTTGCAATACTAACAACAAGACGCAGATTTGCCTCAGCTAATTTCTTCTTAGCATTCTCACCTACAGCAATTATTTTATTTAACTCTTTTTTTGCCTCTTCGTCTAACTCATCTCCCATTTCTTCAAGCTGGGATTGTGCCATATCACCGGCCTCCATTTTTTGAGCAAGTTCGATTTCTTCCTCTGCACTTAAAAGTGGAACCTTACCAATTTCTTTTAAATACATACGAACAGGATCTTCAATATTAGTTCCTTCCGGAACAGACAAATCAATTTTATCGACCTCAATTTCTTCTGCACCTTCTACATCTAAAAGAGCATCCTCGTCCGGTTCATCATCTTCCCCCGGAATCGTAAGCACATCAACCTTATTCTGCTCTAGGAACTCAAAAATACGTTCCATTATTTCTGTTGTCAGTTCAAAATCCTTTGTAAAAAATGCAATAATCTCAGTATCTTCAATCACATTTTTTCTTTTTTTAGCAGTTGCCAAAAGTTCATTTAATCTCTCCTGAAACTTTTCTTCATCAAATACCTGTGTATTTTTTTCTGCCATAAATTTATCCTCCCTTTACTGCATATGCGTTTCGTTTTTTATTTTCTTATCAATTCAGCTTTAAATTATTAAGTCTGGCTTTTTCCATCATTAATTGACTTAATAATTGGTTATCCCCTTTACAATTTTCAATTCTGTAATCAATGCTGCGTTTTTTAATTCGTTTTACCAGTTCCAACACTACCGCATTTTTTTCAGACTCATCTATCTCCTTATCAAAGTTTTGCTGCATAATTGAAGATACCCTTTCATGCTCCTCCTTACTTTGATAATGATTCACAATCGCCGCAGGCGTTACTGAACCTGTAGCATGAAATTGTTCCAACAACTCTTTTACAATTTCATGATATAAAGGATCAATAAAGTCCTCTGCTGTTATTATGCCCTCTAAAGCGGAAAATAATGAATTATCATTAATTAACCACGTAATTAGTAAACGTTCTGTTTTAAGCTGCTGTTTTTCTTTTTCTTCTTGTGGAGAACCTTTTGGTTTTGGTTCAACAAAAGTTACCCTGCCTTCTAATGCCAAAGCTGATGTTCCGTATTTTTTAACAGCTTCCTTTAACCCATCAAAATCAATATGATACATTTGGGATACCGTATCCAAATAGTTTTTTCGTTCCATGGGTTCCTCTATTAAAGAAAGTCTCTGTGCAACCTTTTTTTGAAATTCCGTTCGCTCTAATGGATCCTCTTGATTATATTTTGATGCCAGTAAATCAATTTCAAACATTGTTCCGCTTTTGGCATCTGCAATTCGCCGCTCAAAAGCTTCATTACCTTCTGCCTGAATCAATTCATCGGGATCCTTATAGGGCTTTAAGGAAATAACCCTTGCAGGCAATCCAAACTCTCTCATAATCTCTAATGCCCGAAGTGCCGCTTTGGTACCCGCTTCATCGCTATCATAAGCTAAGTATACGTGGTCAGTAAAACGTTTAATCAAATTAACCTGTCCAACTGTAAGTGCTGTTCCCAAAGAAGCAACCGCATTATCAAACCCTGCCTGGTGCATTGATATCACATCCATATAACCCTCACAGAATATGATTCCACTACGTTTGCTTTTTTTTGCAAAATTTAATCCGTATAAATTACGACTTTTATCAAATGCCAGAGTATCCTGCGTGTTAATGTACTTAGGTTTGCCATCCCCCAAGGTTCTTCCGCCAAAACCAATCACACGGTTATTGGCATCAACAATGGGATACATAACACGGTTCCAAAAACGGTCGGAAGCACCATTTTTTTCATCAAATCGAATTAATCCTGACATATTCATATCCTGGTCAGTATAGCCTTTTCCCTTTAAATATTTATACAAATCATCACGATATATATCTGAGTATCCAAGTGCGAATTTATCAATTGTCTCCTCAGTTAATCCTCTGTTTTTTAAATAATCTAATGCTTTTTGTCCATGATCCGTTTTCAACATATAATGAAAATATGCCGTAGCCAGCTTATTCATTTCTTTTATTTTAGTCCGATCGTCAGCCTGTTTTTTGGCTTCACGGGACATATTTTGCTTTGGCAGGTCATATCCAACTCTATCTGCTAATTGCTCAACAGCCTCCGGAAATGTACAATTTTCGTGTTCCATCAAAAATGTAAATACATTTCCTCCCACGCCACAGCCAAAACAATGATACATTTGTTTCTCTCTGCTTACATGAAACGAAGGCGTCTTCTCATGGTGAAAAGGACAGCATGCCAAATAAGAACTACCTCTATGTTCAAGTCTGACATAGCTGTTTATGACATCAACAATATCATTTCTCGAACGTACCTCTTCTATTACTTCATCTGCATAATACATATATTCACCTTCCAGTTATCTTACTGTAATCCGTCCAAAATCAGCGTTTCCATCCTAATGGTTCAAATGCCTCCTGGAATTTTAATACAGCATAATTATCTGTCATGCCTGCAATATAATCACAGACAATTTGTTCCCTGTCTTCACCCTCATTAATTAACACAAAATATTCCTCCGGTAACATCTCCGGATGAGAATTATAAAACTGAAATAGTTCCTGTAACATCCGCTTTGCTTTACTCTCTTCTCCTTTTGCTACCGGATTTGTATATACCTTTTCAAAAAGAAAGCTACGAAGACTTGTCATCGCCTGTTTAATTTCATAAGAACAGATAATATCATTTTTACCTTCACTATTTGCGATTACATCATGAATAATAGTATTCAACCGATCACGGGTCCTATTTCCCAACACATCCGTACAAGAGGAGGGTAATTCCTGTTCTAATAAAATACCACCACGTATGGCATCATCAATATCATGATTAATGTATGCTATTTTATCAGCTATTTGAACAATCTTCCCTTCTAATGTAGAAGGATTTCCTGTGGTTTTATGATTTAAGATTCCATCTCTGACTTCTACAGTCAAATTCAAACCTTCCCCTTTTTTTTCAAGTTTTTCTACTACCCGAATACTTTGCTCATTATGTTTAAATCCCTTAGAACACACCTCATTCAGTGCACGCTCTCCTGCATGTCCAAAAGGAGTATGTCCAAGATCATGGCCAAGGGCAATTGCTTCCGTCAGTTCTTCATTTAAACGAAGGGCTCTTGCTATTGTCCGTGCAGTTTGAGAAACTTCTAATGTATGTGTCAGTCTGGTACGATAATGATCTCCTTCAGGAGACAAAAAAACCTGAGTTTTTTGTTTTAAACGGCGAAAAGACTTACAATGCAAAATACGGTCTCTATCCCTTTGATAAATCGTTCTAACATCGCACATTGCCTCTTCTCTGTCACGTCCCTTAGACTGATCAGAAAAGGATGCATATTCACATAAATATTCATGTTCCCACTTTTCTAATTTTTCACGAACATTCATATTTTCTCATCCTTTCACACATTGATATTTTTTGTAAAAAAAGCCCGCCTAATGTCTAATATACGACATTGACGGGAATTATCCTTTTTTTATTTTTGAATTTTTAACTTTTTCTTAAAAGATTTCTTAAAAGTTAATCAATAGAATTACTGTCCATTTTGATACTTCTGCCAGATTACTCTGTCAAGACTTCGAACTGTCAAATCAGTATATTCCTTCTTCAGCAATTGTACCGTATCAGTAAATAGAAGTTGACATTCTTCATTACCTATATCACAGCCACACGCCTCTTTTATAAATTGATGAATATGGACATCTGGTTTGCACCTAGCAGTATCTCCTGCAAGCATAAATAGATAATTAGTCCCAGCATCTCCCATACCTCTAACAGCTCGAATTACGATTTCAAGTAATTCGGGAGATTCAAAGTTCTGAAAGTCCTCTAATGTATCAATATGTAGATATCTTAAATACTGAGCCAGCTGATAGCAAACATCCTCTTTTGGAATAGCACTTTTGCCACCTAATTTATGATTATCTTTTAATACTTCATCCGCAAATATCTTTGCTCCGCCTCTTTCATCAATGTGTTGTAAAAGCATAGAAACTGTATCACCCGGCTCATTTTTATCACCATTCATGTAGAAAGCCGCATAATTATCAACAACCTTTTGGGTTACACTATTATATCGAACTCGCAAAGAATAAACACAATCTATTATACACACCGATAACGATTTATAATTATAGTCATCACGTTCTCCCAAATTAAGATTTTTCTTACAATATTCAGCAAATCGTTCTGCAAACGTATGCATACCACTATCCTCCGTAATTTATTATATTTTACAATTTAGCATTGTTTCAAATAACATCTAATCTAATTATATTCTTTTTCCGTGACAACCACAAGCAGATTTTAGAACCTGCTTAATAATCTCATATTGTTTCCCTTCAGATAATTTATAACAGTTCCCTTCACCTTCCTAACTTTTACACAGACAATTGTTGATGTCAAAATTGATGTCAAAGCACTTATATATTTAAGCAAAAGAAAAGACTAAACGTTCTCACATCTAGTCTTTCCAATAAAAAATGCGGATGACAGGAATTGAACCTGCACGGTCTCCCACTAGATCCTAAGTCTAGCGCGTCTGCCAGTTCCGCCACATCCGCATATATAAATGGATTATCCATGTTATATCATTATGTTATTATCGAATCCAAAAAAAGTCCATAAAATGAAGCACGGGGGATTCGAACCCCCGACAACCTGATTAAAAGTCAGGTGC
>JBJENY010000087.1:0-9667 GCA_051880435.1 Lachnospiraceae bacterium
AGGAGAACCATTTGCGGCATAATTCGTACCGTTTCCAAATATAACCGGATACCGGCTTTCAAAATCCTGTTTTTTGAGAGCATAAACGCGCCAATAATAATACCAAAAAAAATACTGATGAGAATGGAGATTAAACTGATTCTAAGAGCTACCAAAAGACCCTCTATCATCCGATACAGATTCTGTCCTTTAAACAGCACATCAATTCCCAAATCCTGCATAACGGGACCTCCTTTCCAAAAGACTTCCAAGAATGGAAACCGGCAGTAACATAATCAGATAAAATACAACTAATAAAAACAAGCACTCTGTTGTTTTGTAATAAAGTCCTATCAAATCCTTAGCCGTAAACATCAAATCCATTAAACTAATGGCAGAAAACACACTTGTTTCTTTTAATAAGAAAATCACGTTTGCCACCATCCCGGGAACACTTACAGAAACTGCCTGTGGTAATATTACGTATCCAAAAGTCTGTAATGGTTTCATTCCCAAACTAATCGCACTTTCATACTGAATCTTTTCCACTGCGTCCAAGCCACTTCGAAAAGTTTCCGTCATATAAGCTCCTCCGATGAGACTTAAGCCTAAAACACCACAAAACTCAGCAGATAGTGAGATTCCGATTTGAGGCAATCCAAAGTAAATAAAAAACAATTGTACCAGCAAAGGTGTATTACGAAACACCTCTACATAAACTTTTACAATCTGCTCAAGTACCGGAAGGTGTAAATGGATAATCACAGCACAAAGCATTCCCAGCAGAAAAGAAAAGAAAATACCTAGCCATCCAATCTTTAAGGTTAGAACGAGTGCATCTTTGAATAATGGCAAATATTCTATCATTACGTCAATTCTCAACACTCTCACCTACCTTTGTTAAATATTCTTGTTTTTACACCTTGCAAAATTCTTCTTCACCAATCATATTTGACCTTAGTTAGTTTCTTTGTCTATGGTCAATTTTTTTTGCAAGAAACATTCCAAAACCTTGCATGAACTGTACCAAAGCCACAATAATCACAATGGTTACAACCATAATTTCTGTTTCATACCGGTAATATCCGTATCGAATGGCAATATCACCCAGTCCACCGCCTCCAACAACACCTGCCATGGCAGAATATCCAAGAACGGTTCCAAGTACAATGGTAACCCCAACCAATAAAGAGGTTCTTGCCTCTCCCAGTAAAACCTTAAATATAATACTCCTGTTTTTCGCACCCATACTGATTGCCGCCTCAATCACTCCTGCATTTACTTCCTTTAGAGAGGACTCTACCATTCTTCCAATCAAGGGTGCTGCTGCTATGGTAAGGGGAACAATCGTTGCCGCCGCACCATAGCTTTTGCCCACAATTAATTTTGTAAGGGGACTTACCAGTATTAATAAAATTAAAAATGGTATACTTCTGGTAACATTTACAATTACGTCTAATACTTTATATACAAAGCCATTGGGACAGATGCCGCCTTTATCGGTAACCGTAAGCGCAATACCAATTGGCATACCTACAACATATCCAAAAAATGTTGCTAACAATGTCATAAGCAATGTATCTCTTACACCTTCCAACAACATATTTATCATTGCCTGATCAAGCACTTGCCGCACCTCCCGTCTGCTCCTCATTTTCTTCTTCACTTAATCCTACATACACCAGCCGTTTTGCTGCAGATGTTTTTGGATGTTCAAACACCTCTTTTACGGTTCCAGTTTCCTTTAATACACCTTTATGCAAAACTGCAACGTGATTGCATATCTGTTTTATTACCCTCATTTCATGGGTAATCACCACAACGGTTATTCCTGACTGTTCATTTATTTTTTGTAACAATTCCAAAATTGTCTGGGTGGTTTGGGGATCCAACGAACTGGTTGCTTCATCGCAAAGTAAAATATCCGGATCATTAGCTAACACCCTGGCAATGGCCACTCTTTGTTTCTGACCTCCCGACAATTGTGCCGGATATGCTTTTTCCTTATCCTCTAATCCTACAATTCGAAGTAATTCTCTTGCTCTTTCTACTCTTTTTCCTTTTGAAACCCCTCTGATTTCCAGGGGAAAACAGACATTATCAATTACATTTCTCTGTTCTAACAAGTTAAAATGTTGAAAAATCATACCAATCTTTTGACGTTCCAATCTTAATTCTTTTTTTGATAAAGCAAGCAAATCCTTGTCCTTAACAATCACTTTACCGGTTGTAGGTTCTTCTAACAGATTCATACATCTAACTAATGTACTTTTACCTGCACCGGATAATCCAATGATTCCAAAAATATCTTTCTCATTCACAGAAAAGGAAATATCATGTAATGCATCCACTACCCCATTTGCAGCTGTAAAAGTTTTTGTTAAATTTTCTACGGTAATTATTGGTTTGCTCATTTTCCTCTCCTATTCGTTTCCATTTCTATCACAATATCTCTACATCACATTTTTTTAACAATTCTACACAACAATTTCCTATCGGCTCATTTTACATATGATTTGTCATACCAAATCCGCCTTTAGCCATAAGATGCACAATTTTCTTACCATGAAGAAATTGTACATCTTAGCTATCCGGCAAACATTTTTACTCCTTACTTCTTTTTCATATTTTGTTATGTTTTTTATTATTCTTCAAAGGGAATTACTGCTCCATCATAAGTATCTGTAATAAACTGTTTAATTTCATCTGACTTTAATACATTAACCAATGCCTGGATGCCTTCATCATTTTCATGACCCTGGGCTACCCCAATAATATTTACATATGTTTTTGCAGCCTCTGAATCACTCTTTTCATATGCAACTGCATCCTTTGCAACAGAGAATCCTGCCTCTAAAGCATAATTTCCATTTAATACTACAAATGCAACCTCGTCTACGACTCTGGATACCTGTGCAGCCTCAAGCTCCTGAATTTCAATCTCATATGGATTTTCTTCAATATCTGTCACTGTTGCTTCCAGTCCCACACCATCCTTTAATGTGATTACACCATTTGCCTCTAACAACAAAAGTGCTCTGGCCTCGTTTGTTGTATCATTTGGAACAGCAATCACATCTCCTTTTTCTAATTCCGATAATGCTTTCTTTGTTCCGGGATAAATACCAAATGGCTCATAATGGATACCACCTGCATTTACAATATGTGTACCATTTTCTTCATTAAAATTATCAAGATATGGAACATGCTGAAAATAATTAGCATCAATTTCACCACTGTCTACTACAAGGTTTGGCTGAACATAATCCTCAAATTCCGTTACCTCTAATGTCCAACCCTCTTTTGCTAAAAGCTTTCCTGCCTCTGCCAAAATTTCTGCATGAGGTGTAGGTGAAGCTGCAACAGTAATGGTGCCTTTCTCTTCAACATCTGCATCCTCTGATTCGTCAGATTTTGCAGTATCACCTACAACACCGCCTTCTACAACTAATGTTTCTTCGTAATCTGCTCCATAAGTATCCAATAAAGTTGCTTCATAATCTGCATGGAAGAACTGCTCTTCACCAAGGGCTTTTATTTCATCATTTAACCAGCTAAGTAAACTTTCATTACCTTTTGTTACAGCCGGTGCAATGGTATCTGCACTGCCAAGAGATGGAATTCCTACCTCATAGCCGTCATTTTCAATTGCAAAAGCAATTACTTCGGTATTATCATTTGCCCATGCAACACCATTTCCATTTTCAAAGGCAGTTTTTGCTTCAGCGTAAGCATCATATTTTTGTAGTTTGATATCCGGATAATTCTTTGTAAGATAGGTCTCTGCTGTTGTACCGGAAATCACAATCACTTCATCATCTGCACTAATTTCATCTAAGCTTGTAATCACATGTTCCTTTGGCGATACAACACCAAGGGCTACATTCATGTATGGTAATGCAAAATCTACCTCCTCTTTTCTCTCATCTGTTACGGTAAAATTTGCCAATATAATGTCAACCTTACCGGTTTGCAAATATTCGATTCGATTGGCTGCTTCAGTTGATACATAATTAATATCAACCCCAAGGTCCTTACCGATACGATTAGCAAGATATACATCATATCCCTGATAATCACCATTTTCATCTACATATCCAAATGGATTTTTGTCTGAAAAGACTCCAATGTTTATGGCTCCGCTTTCTTTAATCTCATCTACTGTACGATAATTGCGGTCACCGGATGTTTCACTTGTCTCTTCCTTGGTTTTGCCACATCCGGTCAATATACTGCCTATTAATGTTGCCCCTAATAGTGTAAAGGCCAATTTTTTTAACCATTTATTTTTCATAATACATATCCTCCAAATCTACTATTTTATCTCTTTCATCATATTTCTCCATAAAAAAGAGAGGTTTTTGAACCTCTTCACATTCACATCGCATAAAACCTACATACAACACATTCGACAGGTTAAACAACGTTGATTTGTAAAGAAGCACCGGAATACCATCATAAAGCAACATGACATTTTATTCATGTATTCCATTATCCACGCAATCATTTTCATCATACCGGTTTCTCCTTTCCTTTTATTCCTATCTGTTTAATAGGTTATACAGAATTTACTACTTTTAGAATTATTTGTCAATAGCAAAATTAAAAAATATTTTTTTACCCATTGGAAAGTCGAATTCATAAGTTTTAATCCATAAAAAAAGAATGCATCGAAATGCATTCTTTTTCTCAAATTCTTATCGTAATCAAAATAATCCAAATACTAATGAAGGTCCATTATATTTGAAAATATGATACAGCTTCTTTTAACTGATTTGAAGTATCCTGAGTATCCATTGCCTGTTGATTAATGGTCTCCATATTAGCCGTAAATTCTTCCATATTAGCATTCGTTTCCTGGCAGCTGGCTGCATCCTGCTCCGAAATAGATGAAAGTGTGTTAATCTCATCCAGTACATTGCCCTTTGCCGCATCCAAACCTTCCGACTTCCTTGTAATCTCAACAATTGCATCTGCGCTTTGAACGATTTTATCATTAACAACGTCAAAACTGTTACTCACCTGTGATAACACAGTTCCTTCATTATTGACAGCATCCTTAATTCTGTTTGCAAGAACAATATTCTGCTGGGATGCATCAATAATTCCGGCAACTACCTTCTGAATTACCTGAGTGGATTCATCAGATTGGGTGGCAAGATTGGAAATCTCACTGGCAACTACAGAAAATCCCCTGCCAAATTCTCCGGCTCTTGCAGCCTCAATACTGGCATTTAATGCAAGCAATGATGTCTGACTTGCAATCTGGGCAATCATGTCGGCAGCCTGTCTGATATCCTCAACCGCTTTAGAAGACGCATGAATTCCGGCTACAACATCATCAGAAATCTGAACGGTCTTACTATTAGCATCCATAAGTTGCTCTAATTGCTTCTTTGCCTCACTACTCTCAAGCTTAACTGCATCTGACGCCATGGTTGCATTGGTCGCCAGTCTTGTAATCTCTGTAATATGGTCACCAATGTCCTTCATCTGCTCCGCTGTTTTCTGAACGCTTTCTGCCATATCCAGATTTCCCTTTGTAATTTCATCTATGGCAGAGGCAATCCCCTCTGCCACCTGATTACATCCATTGACCTTGTCAGTGATATTAATCATATTAGTATCTAAATTATCCACATCCTGTAGCACACCAGAAATAACTCCCCCCAGCTTTTCCTGAAGCTTTGCCGATGCCTGAATCAATGTCTGAATTTCCGAAACAGAACTACTCATATTCACATCAACACCAAGATGTCCATTAGCAAGTGTATCTGTAATATTGATTACATTAGTAATATCTTTTCTAAGCCTGTTAGCAATATATGTAACAATACCGGAAAATAAAAGTGTAAAAATAACAGCAACTACAACTGCACTGGATGCTGTCTTTCTTATCTCTGCTTTCACTGTATCCTCCGGTTCCCCGGCAAATGCCATTCCCAACACCTTACCATTTTCATCTTTTATGGGAACATAATACACATAATAGGAACCATCACTAATGGGAACACCGTCAGAATAATAATCATTACCCTTACATACTTCTTTATAAATATCCGGATCTGCTTTTGTTCCTTCATTCCGCTCGCCCTTGTCATTCTTAATAGAGGTGATGTATCTGGTATCTCCAAGAAATACCGTTAACTCTATATTATCATTCAAAAGACTGTCTACATAATCATGCTCATACAAAACTTCTCCTGTTTCCACAATATCATCAACATAATATTTACCCAAATCTTCTGCAGCAATTCTCAACCGTTGGTAAGTTGATTCTTCTGTCGTTTTTTTCACCTTGTTAATAGAGCCTATGGTTAAGACAATGGAAGTAGCCAATAATGGAACTAGTCCTATTATCAGTAATGCTGATAACAAAGAAACATTTTTCTCTTTCATACTTATCCCTCCGTATCTGTTCTCTTTTTCTTATTATACTTTGTCAACTCCTACAGTAAAAATAAATTCCTTTTCTCAATTTTACCATAGTGTAACTGTATATTTTATAAAATGTCTTTCCTTTTGTTTCTCCTTTTCGACATTTTTATTCATTTAATAATTAGAAATCATCTTTATTTCATGACAATGAAAAATCATAAATCAAAGTTTCTTTTCACATAATGTAACCATATCTCCCGGACGAATCAGGGTATTCCCATTGGGAATGATAGATTTGCCATCACGAAATACGGATACAATTACTGTATCCTCCGGTACTTCTAACTGACGGATTTTTTTGTCTGCCCAGATGTGCTTGCTGGTAACAGATACCTCTTTCAACATAATTCCGATATCATCATGAAACTCTAATGCACCTAAAACAATCCTGTCATGCATTTTTATCGTTGTGTTTCCATTTGGAATGACAAGGTCAGAACCATTCCTCACAACCACAACAACAACTAATTCCGGTGGCAGCACAATATCCTTAATTTTACATCCTACCCATGGATGGCTCTCCTCAGCAAATAGCATAATAAAACGCATATCTCCATCGAAGGAAATTTCCGTTAAAGACTTCATTTTCGTATATCGTTCCACAAAGCCGGCAGAAATAATACCGGTTGGAATTGCAACCATACCAACCCCAAGAAATGCAATCACAATTCCCATTATTTTCCCCAATAATGTAATAGGATAAATATCTCCATATCCTACAGTTAATAAGGTGGAAACGGACCACCATATTCCGGAAAATGCATTTTCAAACACCTCCGGTTGTGCATCATGTTCCAAACCATACATAAGCAAAGAGGAGGATAACATCATAATCAAAATCAACACAATAGAGGAAAATAACTGTTGTCTTTTTTCTTTCAAGACATCAATTACCACATTAAATGCATCATATTGGGCATTGATTTTGAATAAATGAAATACTCTTGCAACCCTGAGCATCCGGAATGCTACTGCACCGGTAATAACGGAAACCGGAAGGAAAAAGGGTAAAAAAGAAAGAAGGTCTACAATTCCATAAAATGAAATAACAAACGAAACTCTGCTTTTTAGTTTGCCTTTATCAGGATACAAATAATCTGCTGTCCATAACCTAATAATATATTCAATTAGAAAAATAACAGAGGTCACAGCCTCAATGGAATATAGGATGTCTCCATACTTTACAGAACTATCAAAGGTTTCATAAAACACAGCAAATATATTTAAGAAAATAACAAATACAATAAAATAGTCAAAAATTGAACTAAGCTTATCATCCCGATTTCCAATCTGTATTATTTCGAATATTCTTTTCTTTAATGCTTCTTTTTTTTGTATCAATTTATTTTCACTCATATATTCCAAAAAACTTTACTAACCTACCACCTGATTTTTCCCGTGACTCTTTCCATAGTACAAATGACTGTCCGCCTCATCAATAATAGAACGAATGGTTTCTCCTTGTACATATGCCGCCAACCCTAATGTCATTGTCACAGAAAGTTCTATCTTGTCATGTTTTACAACTGTACCTGCAATATCATTACAAATGCGTTCCGCCACCTGCCTTGTAATTTCTTTATTTGCCTTTACAAGGATTAGGATTTCTTCACCACCCCAGCGACATACCACATCATCTTCTCTCACATTATCTGAAATTACCTTTGCAATTGTTGTTAAAACCGTATCACCGCAGGCATGACCATAGGTATCATTCACGCTTTTAAAATTATCGATATCCCCCATTATAAGACAAAATACCTGTTGTCCTTCCTCAGCATCTTCTATTGCCTGTTTCATATGAAGGTTCATACTCCGCCGGTTCAAAAGATGTGTCAGAGGGTCAAAATTTGCCATTTCTCCAAGACTACGATTTTCCTGTTCCAAGCTCTTTCTCATATAACGGACCTCAATTGAAAACAGAACTGAACAAGCGTATAAAAATAAAAAAGTCAATGTGGTATTATAATAATAACAAACCCTTTCCATATTCATTATCTGATCTGTAGGATATGTATGCGGCATAATATTCATAATAACTCTCATGACATAATAACAAATCACAACTACTGCAGAGGTTAACATAGGCACCACGATATTCCCTTTAAAATATGGCAACGTATAGGTTAAATAAAAAATCACCGGAATTAATCCGATTGTATATAACATAAACCCCCAATCCCATCCAAGCATGACCGTTGCCAGTATGGAATGAAACAATATTTCAACGAAAGCCGATATAAAAATCGTGGTATACCGCTCTGTTTTTGAAAACATAATTCCAATTACAATATAAAAAATAGTAATCAGAATATTATAAAAAAACAAAGGCATCACATGTAAATACCAGAACAGACATACAAAAGTAAAATGTATAAAGGCAATGGCATACGAAATCGCAGGATATTTTATTTTATCATTCATCGGACGAACGCCGTTAATTGTCTGACGCACTGCATGGTAAAATTCTGTCATCCATAATCTCCTTCATTCATAAAAGCATCATTTATCATTTACCATGTAAAATAGTAATGCCATTATTTT
The DNA here is from genome assembly GCA_051880435.1 of Lachnospiraceae bacterium. GTDB lineage: Bacteria > Bacillota > Clostridia > Lachnospirales > Lachnospiraceae > CAG-590. The sequence goes on from JBJENY010000087.1 coordinate 8,962, forward strand.
ACATCTTTTTTACCCAAAATTCAAGTTTTCTTGTTAAAATACACAAAAAAAGGGCAATATTTTATAAATATTACCCATAACCATGATTCCTTTTATCATCAGGATTTCTTTGTCCGTCTCGTCAATTCATTAAATTCACCCTTCCGCTTAAAGGCCTTTTTTCCCGCTTTCTCCATCATTTTATCATACTGTTCAAACATATACTGTACACTGTTTTCCATTAAAAAATAATGTTTAATATAGGGAATCAGTAAAATCATAATTGTTATTAATAGCAGAAAAATGGATAAATTAAAATGCCCCAGCAAATACAGAAAAACAAGTACCGTCATAACTGCGAATAAAACAGTCACAATCAAATGAATCAAACGTTCATGTGCAAAAAACTTTATCTGTATCAGATGCTTTTTTATTTCATCCTCCCAATCAACACAAGCCTCATCCGATGCTAACATATCATCTATATATGCTACATATTCCCTAATTCTGTCTCCCATATGCATGCTCCCTTCTACTATTTCCTTTTTTCATATTTTAATACTTTTAATGTGCACCTACAAGATATTTATCAAGGTACAAAACAAATTACATTTTCAAGTTGACATTTTATACCAAATATGTTATCTTTTCCGTAGTTGCAAGCATGATAAAGCAACAAACTGCATATAGTATATCAAATACAATGACAGGGAATAGTAGGATTGTG
>JBJENY010000088.1:0-9646 GCA_051880435.1 Lachnospiraceae bacterium
ATTGTGAGAGCACTTTTTCATATCTGTTTGGAATCGACCTTTTCACAAATGAGTTCATTTGGCTTAATGTGGCGAGAAACAGCAGTTCCAGAGTGGCGGGGAATACATCACTTGCTTTTTTGACGGATTATTTCCATATCACCGAGATTATGAATGTGTATGATTTCTTTTCCATGATGGCGAGAGAAATCGTTGAGAATCCTATGGAGGCTGATGTGGTCGTGACAGATCAAGAAACAAATTGTGCTGACGATGCCGAGATAATACGAGAGTATGATTTTGAAAGAATAAAGACTTTAATGGAAAGAAGCAGTTAGGCAGATTAGCGCTTAATTTCATTTTTTTTCATGAAAGGGTTTACTGTAGGAGGGAGGAAATAATGGGCTGGTATTACTCAAAAAGGTTACATTTGTATGTCAGTATGGATCCGTTGAAAATCAGTGGCTCTGTGTTAGAAGCAGCAAAGAAGGAAAAAATTGCTCTGAACTGGGATGACAATGGTTTTGTAACGAATCTGACGCTTCGTGAGGCGAAAAGCCTGGCAGGAGCCCTGAATGGATGTCTGCTGACCCCTTCCGAGTATTGGACAGTATGGGCGGAAGCAAAGGAGGAACAGCGGGAGGATGTAATGGAAGCTCTTGAATCCTCGGAATATGCTGAATTTTTGGATCGTGTTTATATAGGCGATGGGGAGTACATTGATCATCCAACGATGGTTGATGACTTTACTTGTGAGGGGGATGTCATAAACAATCAACCGATTATTGGCCGTCCGGGATGGATTTATCGTGAAGAAATCGATTTGAACACCGGACACCCATATGTTACCCATGAGAAAACCAAAGATCCAAAGCTGATGAAATATTGGTCACCGGATCGGGAAGCTGCTTTATCGGGGATTGTATTTCCCATTCGAGGGTATGTTACCAGCGTTGATGCAATATCATTGGATTTGGGTATTCCAACCGATGCGAGACAACCCAAACTTATGATGCGATTATGTAAAAAGGATATCACTTCATTCGATGCATTTAATGAGGAAGAGAATATCAGAAGAGAAAATGCAATTTACGAAAAAGGTAAAAAAATCGTGATGAGTGGTTGTGGGGATACAGGCGCATTGAAAGACAGAAGTTACCTTAAGATACAGCAGTTAAAGGATTATATCTTATCCTGCCATTCCCGGCTTAGGGAGGCGCTGGAGAAGGAGAAGGATATCATTTTTACAATGGGACATCGTAATCCGGATTCAGATACGGTGATTTCTTCTGTCTTTGAAAGCTGGAGACAACATTTGCAAAACACGGATTCGGGCAAGGTTTATCTGCCTTTGATTCAGAGTTCAAAAATGCCGGCAGAAATTCGTAAGATTCTTGGGGATGAGATCAGTAACGCATGTATTTATGAAGATGAGGTACCCATTGATAGGTTGATGAATTCCGGTCATTTTCAGGTGATGTACACGGATCAGAATTATCAGAAGGAATACCAGAAATACCTGATTGCCATGACTGATCATCATGCTTTGAACCTGAAAGTTTCACCCAATGGGGTGAGAATTCCCAGGTGTCTTCACCTTGTGGGATCCACGGCTTCCCTGATTGCTGCAAAGCTGTTAGGTGAAGGATATACCCTTGATCGGGATTTGTGTAAAATATTGTACTCAGCAATGTTGATGGATACGGAGAATCGTGTTGAACATAAGATGACGGAGTGGGATGAGCACGTGATGGACAGGTTCAAAATCATGTCGGTCGTGAAGCAGGACGATGAGTTGTATGAAGCCCTTATGAAGGAGCTTCTGTTGGAAAAAGATTGCACAGTATTGTTTTCGAGGGACTATAAGAAATTTTCCGGGTTTGGGTTCTCTGAGCTCAAGGTATGTGGCTTTCTTCAGAGAGAGACCTATCTGGCGGATTTGAAAATTCTAAAGCAACTTGCACAAGAAGAAAATAAGAAATATCATTATCTATTTACTCTGCTTAAGTTCACACATTATAAGGAGAATGGATTAGCGGTTGAACAAGAACATATGTATCCTGTTTTTAGAGAAAATGTTCCCCGGGAAGTCAAAAGAAAGGTGTATGAATTGTTGAAAATTGTTGCACAGCACACTTTTCCCGATTCATCAGTTTCAATTGAAAAGGATATGGTAGCGATTCGCGGTGTGGGTAAGCAGCTTTCAAGAAAAGTGATTGCTCCGATTATGGAACAACTAGTCGCTGTGTTAGATCAATATGTGTATGTTCCGGACCTGAGAAAATATGTATCACGTGACTTCCTTAAGTATGAAGATTTGCCGAAGGATAAGCGTGAGGGAATTCATGTTGACGGGAAGGGCAGAATCAGCGATTTATCTTTTTGTGAGGCAAAACGAATTTTGGAAAACACAGATATGCAGATGTTATCTTTGAAGGAATATTGGTGCGTGCTGGAGTATGCTGTTCGGGAAAATGATGTAGATTTATACGATTCCATGACCAATGAGCATTTCTTGGAATATCTGGATACAGTATGTATGGATGGAAAACTGATTTCTCATCCTGTCATCGAAGAAGGAATGTGTATTGGGCAATTGCAGTCAGCAAATATAATAAAAGCGGATCCCGGACTAATCAATCCGTCAGAAATCGATAAAACAACCGGACTTCCGGCCGTTGTACATTCACCTGCCGAGTATAATGACAAAAAATTATGGCGCTATTGGGCTCCCAAATCGGATGGAACCTATGTGTTCTCGCGTTCCTTCATATTTCTGATTGGACAAAAATGCCTGGATGCAAAGATGTCCTTAGAGGAGTCTTGTGTGAATTTGGGAATACGCCCTGTGAAAACGCATTATGAGATTCCGGATATTCATTTTATGGAAGTAAATGAAAATGGTAAAAAGAGCATGAGAATATGCATTAGGCAAGAGTAATGCCCCCATGACAATCGCTTATTATTCTTGTGACATTATTCACTGATATTTTTCTAAAGATTTAATTAATTTTGTTTTAAAACGGTTTCTAAGCGGCTCAGGGCTAATGATTTCTGCATCGTCACCAAAGGCGAAAAAGTAGTTGTATACCTGTTGCTGTGTACAATCAAAAACATAAACATCATCTGTGGAAAGTGATTCTATTTTTTCAGGACGAGAATAAAGTCTTGATTGGTAGGATTGCTTTCCTTTTTTTGTTAATTTCACTTTTATTCGTTCCGGTTTTTCAATAAGGTATGCAGGTGAGTAGTTTGAAATTTGCGATTCTATATTGGCTATTTCCTGTTTGTTAAGATGAAAGGTTTTTGTGAGCATAGTTGGGTGGTTGATTCTTGCCATAGAAAAAGAGGCAACAATTTTGTCTTTTTCTTCATCTTCAGCTTTTCTCGAATAACATACTAAGTAAGACTGTGTATGGAATTGGTCAGGAACTATTTTGTAAGGATACACATAAAATAATTGGTCCTTTCCGTAATAATTTGCTTTGATTTTTAGTATTCTTTTTTCGGAACATGCCTGTTCAATCATTTCATAAATGTTTTTTCTGAATATACGTTCACGTTGGATAAATGGAAGAGAACAGTATTCTTCTATGATTGAACGCATATATAGACCGGGACTTCTAAAATATAGGTTTTCGTCACAGTCTTCTAAAAGGTATTCCACATTATTGTCATTGATGTGATACAGTTTGCTTTCCCCTTTTGTAGAAATGTATTCTGAAATTTGATTCTTAAGTTCTGTTTTCTCTACTGATAAAATTTTGTCTATAGCTAATTTTCTGCTGGCAGAATCTAACTTGGTTTCAGTAAAAAGTCTGTCCAACTCAATTTCACGTTGTTGCAAATATAATGAAATAGAAGATTTCGCCTCTGATTTGTAATTATGAAATACGGTATTAATAAATGTTGCAGCTTTTGTGGTTCCGAATACATCCATATCTTCTGCCATTATAATTCTGGCTCTGTTACTTAAGGCAATTCGGATTTTCTGTTCTTCGTTAATTAATGGATAGCCGTTTTCGTCAATAAATCCCATATACAAACTCCTCTTTTAACTCTCTTTTTAAAGTGTGTTACTTAAAAGGTAACATAAAATGATGAAAAATACAATGAAAATATCGTATAGGGAACAAAATAAATGGAAAAGTGTTCACTGGTCGTTACCTATAGTGAGAGGTAAAATGATTACAAGCTTAGATGAACAAATGCTTTAAGAACAAAAAACAATGTTATCGTATATTTTTAAGGAGGAAATGATTATGACAAGTAGAGAATTAAATTTATGCAATGGAATCATTCATTCGGCTAGTGCCGCAGCAGCTGCAGTTGGTTGGGGGTTCGCTCAGGTGCCAACAAGTGACAATGTAATCATTACACCAATCCAGTTAACCATGGCAATATCATTGGGAAAAGTATTTGGAATCACGTTAGATCAGAGTACAGCAAAAGGGGCGGTAGCAAGTGCGACAGCAGCCACCGTAGGTCGGACAGCTTCTCAGGTACTGATTGGATGGATACCGGGCGTTGGCAATATTATTAATGCAACAACAGCTGCAACGATTACAGAAACTATAGGGTGGATCATGGCGAAGGAGTTTGAAAATCAGAAGATTTGTGAAATGTAAAGGAGGCGAATGGTATGGTATTAGGATTATTAAAAAAAGGTGACGAGGTTTTAAATGTAACTAACGAATTTGTGGTAATCAAAAGAAAGAAAGGTGAGGTAGACATTGTTCCTATTATTAAGGAGGGAGAGAGTTGGAGAGTAGACCATGAAAATATTGTAACGATTGGTTATGGTGATAATACAGTAACATTTGAAAGTGAGAACGGAGTTCAGATAACTAATTTTTAGGAGGTGAGGCTTATGGCAGGAACAAAGGATAATGCTGTTGTTGCGGTTATTGGGGATTTAACAAATGAGCATGCCGCTCAAATGACAAAGGAGATTATGAAAGCCAAAAGAAAATATGCACCAAATGGGAGAGGAACGATAGCGTGTGGTAAGAAAAGTGATGTCGGTGGACTACTTCAAACAGGGAAGCGGAAACAGTTGGAAAGGAAGTGATGATATGGCAACGAGAGAAAGAGAACATTGTGTTGTTCAAAGAAAAGGGAAAGAAAGAGATTTATATACTTGTCAGATTTGTGGCTCTAATGACCATGTAGAAGGACATCACATTTTGAATTATCAGTATGGTGGAGCCGCAAATATTGATAATATTGTAACTTTATGCCGTAAATGTCATAAGCAGGTTCACAGAGGCAATATAGATATTTTGAAAATATAAAGCAGTGTCGGAAGTTCGTAACCCGATACTGTGATTGTGAATTTGCGAGAATGTTTTTAGGAGGTGTAGCTATGACAATGGTACCTATGTTTAAGACCTGTTCAAAATGTAAAAGAAAATATGCATGGAATCCTGATGTTGGTAAAATGTGGTGTCCATATTGCGGTCCTATCAGTATGCCGGGTTTAGGAGATTTGCCACGGAAGAAAAAAAACAATATACACATTCAATAAATTAATTTTGATGTCCATTTGTTTGGGCAAAAATACTATATAAAATGGGTTGTTTATTATAAGATGCACAGAAATGCATAAAAAGTAATAAAACACTTGCCAGAATGTACAAATGTGAATAAAATACATAGGGTAAAAACAGTTTATGAATTGTATTACAATGTGTAATTTGCGATTTAGTAGGTAAAACAAAGAAAGAAAAGGTAGAGTATCAATGAAAAAAGTAGTTAAATTTGGTGGTAGCTCGTTAGCAAGTGCAGAACAGTTTAAAAAAGTTGGAGATATTATCCGTGCAGATGAGAGTCGTGTATATGTAGTGCCTTCTGCTCCGGGAAAGAGATTCCCAGAGGATACAAAAGTAACGGACATGCTTCTTCATGTATATGAAACTGCAAGTGCAGGAAACGATATTGCAGAAGAAATGAAGGCAATCAAAGCCAGATATGATGAGATTATTACCGGTCTTGCATTAACAGGATTTACATTAGATAAAGAATTTGAAGAGATCGAAGCAAAATTAAAGGAAAACCCACAGATGGATTATGCAGCATCCCGTGGTGAGTTTTTAAATGGTAAAATTATGGCAGCTTATCTTGATGTGGATTTTATCGATGCAGCAGAAGTGATTTTCTTTAATGCAGAGGGTAATTTGAATACCTATAAAACAGAAAAAATGATGGCTGCAAGATTAAAAGAAAGTAAGCGTGCCGTTATCCCCGGATTTTATGGCACAGGAAAGGATGGCAATGTTAAGACATTTTCAAGAGGTGGTTCTGACGTAACAGGTTCTATTGTTGCACAGGCAAGCCGTGCTGATGTATATGAGAACTGGACTGACGTATCAGGCTTCCTTGTTACAGATCCTCGTATTGTTCCGAATCCAAAGCCAATTAAATATATTACTTATCGTGAACTTCGTGAGCTTTCCTACATGGGTGCATCTGTACTTCATGAGGATGCTATTTTCCCTGTTCGTCATTGTGGTATTCCAATTAATATTCGTAATACTAATGCTCCTGAGGATGCAGGTACATGGATTGTAGAAAGTACTTGTCAAAAGCAGGATTATGTTGTAACAGGTATTGCAGGTAAGAAGGATTTCTGTACAATCTTTATTACAAAGGCAATGATGAATGCAGAAATCGGATTTGGAAGAAAAGTACTTCAGGCATTTGAAGAAAATGAAATTTCCTTTGAGCATATGCCTTCCGGAATTGATACCATGACAATTGTTGTTCATGAAGATGAATTTATGCATAAGGAACAGAGAGTTGTATCTGCAATTCATCGTCTTGCAGAACCGGATTCTGTTGAGATTGAATCAGGTCTTGCATTAATCGCAGTTGTAGGACGTGGCATGAAATCTGCAAGTGGTACTGCCGGTAAGTTATGTACTGCCCTTGCAAAGAAGGGAATTAACATTAAGATGATTGACCAGGGTTCTTCTGAGTTAAATATTATTATTGGTGTAAAAAATAGTGATTTTGAAACTGCCATTGATGCAATTTATCATACTTTTATTAAGGATTGATTATTGTTTTGACAGACTAGCCATAATCTTTAGGGATTATGGCTTTTTTAATGTATTAACGTGATTTATAATTTGTGATAGAATCATCTATATGGAGATTTATGATATAAATGTATCATGTATTTTAGTTTAAAAAATGAAATATGAGGAAATGTGTGGAGAGCAAATTGAAAGAAATTTTTGGGGCTTGATTTTGCCATCTTAGATTTGAGAAAGTTCTTTAGTATTAGAAGTCAGCATTTTGTATGAATGAGATGTTTTGGCATAATGAGAAAAAGTTATTTTATGGAGTGAAAAATTTATGATGAGAAAATGGATGAAATATACCTTGTTGTGTATCTGTATTGCAATGGGCTTGTGGGGATGTGGCAAAGCTGATAAACAATTAGAAGAAACGATTGTAGAGGAAATAACATCAGCGGTAACAACACAGGAACAAACGACGAAAGAACCAACCACGGAAGAAGTTACAACAGAAGAAAAAGTAACAAAAGCAGATTGTACAACCATGTATGCTGCAAGAGATGTGAATATTAGAAAGACGGCATCTTTAGAAGGGGAAATCATTACAGTACTTCCTAGAAATACTGAAGTTGATGTGTATGAACCAGGGGAAGAGTGGAGTAGCGTTTTATACAATAATAGTATCTATTATGTTTATAATGATTTTTTAAGTGAAACTCAGGGAAAGAACTATACCATTGTAATTGATGCCGGTCATCAGCTAAAGGGTAATAGTGAGAAAGAACCAATTGGTCCGGGTGCAAGTGAAATGAAGGCAAAGGTTTCAAGTGGAACCCAAGGAAGAACTACAGGATTACCTGAATATGAATTAACCTTACAGGTTGCTTTGAAGCTACAGGCGGAATTGGAAAACCGGGGGTATACAGTGATTATGGTTCGAACCACCAATGAAGTTGATATTAGTAATATTGAACGGGCGGCTGTAGCCAATAATGCCAATGCCGATGCATTTATTCGGATTCATGCAAATGGTTCAGAGGATTCCTCTGTGAATGGTGCCATGACAATATGTCAGACTGCGTCTAATATTTATAATGGTGCATTATATAATCAAAGTTATGCATTATCAACCAATGTGTTAGATTGTTTAGTTGCTTCAACCGGCTGTCGTCGTGAAAAGGTATGGGAAACTGATACCATGAGTGGAATTAACTGGGCTCAGGTTCCGGTTACGATTGTAGAGATGGGATATATGACAAATCCAAATGAAGATACATTAATGGCAACACAGGAGTATCAACTAAAAATTGTCAATGGTATTGCCAATGGTATTGATGCATACTTAGGGGAGTAATAATTAGATATTTGTGAAGAGGAAATGTAAGATATGATTTTTAGTTCAACGATATTTTTGTTTATGTTTTTGCCGATTACATTGATTGGCTATTTTATGCTAAGGGGTGAGTTAAGAAACTATTGGCTGTTACTTGTAAGCTTGGTGTTTTTTGCATGGTCCCAACCCAATTATCTTTGGATTATTTTATTAAATATCGCTGTTAATTATGTGTCTGCATTACTGCTAAAATACAGGAAGACAAAGAAGCTTGTTTTGGTTTTATGTATGCTTGTTAATGTTGGTTTGTTAGGATATTTCAAATATTTTGATTTTGCTATTGCCTCCATTAATAGCATATTCCAACAGTCCTTTGGGTTAAGAAATATCATTTTACCTATCGGAATTTCTTTTTTTACGTTTCAGGGAATCTCTTATGTAATAGATGTGTATCGGGATACTGTTCCGGTACAGAAAAATATTTTTAAGCTTGGACTGTACATTGTGTTATTTCCACAGTTGATTGCAGGACCTATTGTCAGATACAGTGATATTGTGAACGAAATTGACTGCAGACAAATTCTGTTTGATGATTTTATATCCGGAGTAGAACGTTTTATTATAGGATTAGGGAAAAAATCAATTATTGCCAATACTATGGCGGTTATTGTGGATTCTATATGGGAAACCGGGGCAGGAAACAGTGTATGGACGGTTGCCTGGTTAGGCAGTATTGCATATACCCTTCAGATTTATTTTGATTTTTCCGGTTATAGTGATATGGCCATTGGTTTGGGAAAAATGTTTGGGTTTCATTTTAATGAAAATTTTAATTTGCCTTATATCTCTAAAAACATCTCGGAGTTTTGGAGAAGATGGCATATATCCCTTTCTTCATGGTTTCGGGATTATATCTATATACCGCTAGGTGGCAATCGAAGGCATGTTTATTTTAATTTAGCCGTTGTCTTTGTTTTAACAGGTGTGTGGCATGGCGCTTCCTGGACCTTTGTAGCATGGGGGATATGGAATGGATTTTTTGTGCTGCTTGAGCGTTTTGTTAGAAATCATAAAAAAACACCTGCTTCGACAACAAAGAAATCATTTCTTAAATCATGCTTAGGACATATTTATGTATTTTTGGTTGTCAATCTGGGATTTGTATTATTTAGGGCAGATTCTATTGCAAATGGTTTGTTATATATTCAAAATATGTTTGGAAAAATGCCATCGATAGAGACAGGTTACACATTAGCATCCTGTTATGAAGTGACTTTTGTCAAGAAGTAAATTTAAGATACTTTTCTTTACC
>JBJENY010000089.1:0-42312 GCA_051880435.1 Lachnospiraceae bacterium
TACACCCCATAAGTAACAAAAAAATACCTTCTCCAGAAAAGGACAGTCGTTCGGTAGGCTGTCCTTTTTGCATTCCTATAAGGGGTCAGACCCCTTTCACAGTTTGTTCACATTTTGTATGTAAAAAAAGAGGTCAGACCATTCGGTGTCTGACCCCTCTAAAATTAGTTCCTAAATTTATCTTTATTTGCTTCAATAACTTCTATAATTCGGTTCCGAACCATTTCTGCAATTTCTGCGGTTTTCATTCCTTGATATTCTTCATAAGGAATAGCCGGTAAGGCATGTAACTGTACATCTACCATGTGGGTATCCGGCTGGTCAAATGGAACATAGGAATCAATAATGGCAATTGGTACAATTGGACATTTTGCTTTTGTAGCGGCTTTAAAGCTTCCGTGTTTGAATTCTCCCGGTACATTGCCGTTTTTAGAACGGGTTCCCTCCGGGAAGATTAAGAAGTTTCGTCCTGCCTTTACCTGAGTGGCAACTTCATTGATAACCTGAAGGCCCTGCTTTGGATCTTTTCTATCCATATAAAGTCCCCCAAGGATGTTTACTAAATGACGTAATCCGGATATGTTTTCGGTTTCCTTTTTGATTACTACACCGAATGGGTCAGGGTCTACTGCAACTAATCCTAATACATCAAATAATCCCTGATGGTTTGGATACATAATGTAGCTTTCCTTTGGAAGTTTATCAAAGCCATATCCATGAACATTGATATTTCCGGAAGGGCAGCCTCTGACTCCCAGTTCCCTGATAAATTCATATTTTTTTTCTTCACTTACTTTGTCGTTTTGATAATATCGGAACATAGTTGTTAATAATCTGGGCAGGCGAATGATATTACGACGGATCATTAATTTTAATCGTTTTGGAAGTTTTACCATTATAACTCCTTTCATTATATGAAAAAATGTATGCGTTTCGTAAACATCTGTATGAAAAAATGAGGGAACGTATCGGTTCATAGGGATACGTTCCCTTATTATTATATTAACAAAGACATTTAATTAGGTTTAAAGATATTACAATTCCACATCCCAGAAGCCTTCTAATGTTGCAAAGTAATCATCAGGAGTTTCTGCCCGACGAATCATTTTTGTACTGCCATCCTCACAAAGAAGAATTTCTGATGATTTTAACTTTCCGTTGTAGTTGTATCCCATTGCAAATCCGTGAGCTCCGGTGTCATGAATTACTAATGTATCTCCAATATCAATCTTTGGCAATTGACGGTCAATTGCAAACTTATCGTTATTTTCACACAAAGAACCTGTAATATCATAAGTGTAATCACATGGTTCGTTTTCTTTGCCTAAAACTGTAATATGATGATAAGCGCCATACATAGCCGGTCTCATTAAATTAACGGCACAGGCATCCACGCCAATATATTCCTTGTGGGTATGTTTTTCATGAATTGCTTTCGTAACTAAGTGACCATATGGAGCTAACATGAAGCGTCCAAGCTCTGTATAAATTGCTACATCGCCCATTCCGGCAGGAACAAGAATTTCCTCGTATGCTTTCCGGACGCCTTCCCCAATGGCAAGAATATCATTTGGTTCCTTGTCAGGAGTATATGGAATACCAATACCACCGGATAGGTTGATAAAGGTAATATGAGCACCTGTCTCTTCCTTTAATTCAACAGCGGTCTGAAATAATATTTTTGCAAGGGTTGGATAGTATTCGTTGGTTACCGTATTGCTGGCTAAGAAGGAATGCATACCAAATTCCTCTACACCCAATTCCATTAACCGTTTGTAAGCCTCTGTCATCTGAGGGCGGGTAAGACCGTATTTCGCATCTCCCGGATTATCCATAATGGTTGTTGCAATGGCAAACTTGCCACCCGGATTGTAACGACAGCTCATTTTCTTCGGCAAGGTTCCAATGGCATCCTTTAGAAAATCAATATGGGTTATATCATCTAAATTAATGGTTGCTCCTAATTTTGCAGCTAAAACAAAATCTTCGGCAGGTGTGTCATTAGAAGAGAACATGATGTTATCTCCGTCGAAGCCACACTTTTCAGACATTAATAATTCTGTATAAGAAGAACAGTCTGTTCCGCAACCTTCTTCCTTTAATATTTTTAAAATTGTTGGATTTGGAGTTGCTTTTACAGCAAAGAATTCCTTGTATCCTTTGTTCCAGGAAAATGCCTGATGAAGCTTTCTTGCATTTTCACGAATTCCCTTTTCGTCATAAAGATGGAATGGAGTAGGATATAACTTACACATTTCATCAACCTGTTCTTTTGTAACAAATGGTGTCTTCATAGTTGTAATTCCTTTCCAAGCTATAGTATTTCTTAGATAATATGGGACAGAATATGCGATTTTCCATTATCTGTCATATGTAGCATTGTCTATCTAGATTAAAATAAACACACATAATAAATATAATAAAGGAATTTGGGGTTTTGTCAAGTAAATAGGGGCTTTGATTTGCAAAAACAGGCTTATAAATAAAGGGTGTAAACACTATGTAAATCATCGGTAAAACTTTGGTAATATTTGTCAAATCCTATTGTATGGGGCATTTAAAAGTGTTATAACAAAACAAATTCAGGAAATGAGGGATTACATGAATTACGCATTTATGAGTGAAGATGCATTATTAAAAACCATTGTAGAAGAAGAATTGGACAATTATGAGGCACGGTATGGAAAGGCAGAATGTCCAAGGGCAAAACCTGTATTTATTATAAAACTCCTTCGTCTGGCATTTCTTTTATTACTGGTGGTGGTGGGTTTGGTATGTATATTTAAATATGGATTAAAAATACTGGCCGCACCCACTAATATGATTTTGTTTATCGTTGTAATTTATATTGTGAAAGCATTCGATGGTGCGAATCTGGATTTTTCGATGGAAAAGCTCATAGGCAGTATGAATCCGGTTGTTCACTATGTTATGGTTCTGGCAAAAAAGAATCCGGATAAAAAAATAAGGGATATCATTCACATTGTATGTGAAAATCCGGATGCCCGTCGGGATACTGAATATAGGGACAATGGTCAATATGCTTATGGCACGGCGGCGACTTTGAATGGAATGGCAACCGAAGGTCAGGAACGAATGATGAAAGTAGCAGTGATTTTTGCCGGAGCAGTCTTGCTTTTTGGTTTGGTTGGCGTTATGGGATATTATATGATTCCTCGTGTCAGTTATGTTGATGAGGATGAGGGCTATATGGTTCAAAGCTATAATCAGGGATTTTCCCTTGATGGAAAGGCAGTTATTCCGGCGGAATATAACGGAAAACCGGTTGTGTCAATTAACGAGGGTGCATTTAAAGGAGATCCGTTTTTAAAATCGGTGGAGCTGCCGGATACCATTTTAAGAATCGGTGGAGAAGCGTTTAAAAATTGTAAGCGTTTAGAGAATATTAATATTCCCAATGGAGTTTTGGAACTGAGAGGAAATACCTTTGAAGGCTGTACCTCCCTTAGCTATGTGGAGGTGCCGGATAGTGTGGTAGAAATCCACGGAGAATGTTTTTTGAACTGCAAAGGGTTACAATTGATTAAGCTGTCTGCTAACATTACGGAAATTAAGGGGAACACCTTTGAGGGCTGTTCTTCCTTGCAAAGTATCGATATTCCCTATGGAGTGACCAGAATCGCAGGTCATGCATTTTACGGATGCAACAGTCTGTCTACGGTTAATGTGCCATCCACAGTTACGTCAATCGGAAGCTCCGCATTTCGGCATTGTAACAGTCTGTATGGAATTGCACTTCCACAGGGTGTGGAGGTAAATGAAAGAGCCTTTAAAGAAAGCCCTACTTCCATCAGCTATTATACGTCGAAGTAACAGGTTACATATAAAAAAGACGACTGTGAATGGAAGAGAAAGGGTGAAATGATTTGGAAAATGAAGAATTAAAATTTATACATTTGTTGTATGTACCCACAATGCAATGCAATATGCAGTGTAAATATTGTTATCTGAAGGAGGATACGGTTGATTCGGGAAGTGACAAGAAGTGTGTGGAGACCCTGGATTATGCCATAAAAAAATTCAAAGCTGCAGGGGTGATACCCTTTCATATCTCCTTGCATGGAGGAGAAGTAACCTGTCTTTCAAAGAAGGATTTCCGGGATATCATATCCTACATATCCGGATATTATTACGATAATGGAAAAATGCTTTCCAGAAATGGGTTTAAGGTTGGTATGCCCCATATTAAAACAAATCTGTATGGATTAGACTGTCATATAGATACCATAAAGGAGTTTCAGGTCTCCGTAAGCGGCAGTCTGGATATTCCCTTTTCGCTGCATAAAGAATACCGGGTAACAAAGGATGGCAGACAGACACTGGATAAAATCTTACAAAATGTTGCCCTGTTACAGGACTTACCTAATCGGAAAAAGGTTTCTGCTACTATCTTTAAAGAACATTATGACAGAATGGATGAAATGATAGAAGATATCCGTTATCTGGATCAAAATACCTGCCTGGATATGAATGATTTTAATTTTATGATTGGTTTTGCAGGGGAAAATGACCTGCTTACCCCCTTAAGTGAGGATGAACAGGTAGATTTTTATGACCGGATGCATGCTGCTTTTGATGGCACGAAGTTAGATGAGGGGGTTAACCATTCCTGGTTCGCAGAATTTACCCCGGATTATTGTACCAACTGTGATAATTGCGGAGAGAAGTTTTTCTTATTGGAGCGCAATGGTGATATTTATTCCTGTGTCAGGGGACAGGGACATAAGGAATTTTATTATGGTAATATTTATCATGATGAGGTTCAGACAATTTTAGACCGTGGAGCAGATCAAATTTTTCTTGCCCATGGGAAGAAAAAGCTAAACAGAGAATGTGTGGAGTGTCCTTATATCGGTTATTGTAAAACCGGTTGTCCCTTTGTAAAAAATTTTTATGACACCGACAAGTCATATACCTGTAAGCTGCAAAAGAAAATCTATATGGATAATCCTTCAATATATCCATTGCCGGAGCAGCCGGAGGAGGTATTATACAGCTATGCTGCCAAAATGCATCCTTTAGAGGCTAAGGAATTTTATCCGAAGCATGTATTACATATCGATACATCCATGCCTACATTAAGGGAAATCATTGAGAAGGATGAAAAGCTTACCAATATATATAGTCCTGACATCTTTACCTTAATGGTGGATCAGGAAGAGTATCATTTGGAGTCCCAGATTTTAAAATTTGACAGGGATATTTTGTATATTAACAGGGAAACGGATATCAGGCTATATGTAAAAAAAGAGGTTTTTAATGATGTATGTGATTATCCTGCCAGTAACACCTTGTACATTATGCTGTTAAGTGGTGATACCATTGTATATGGTGACGAAGGAAGGGAAAAACAGGCACATATTATGACCCATCAGGTATTCCGGAATATACTGGCATCTTATCCTTCCGACAGAGAGGACTGCTATTGCTTTGATTTGTCAAAACTGTTGGCAATGTATACGGATGCAATGAGTAAGGATCAGCCTAACAATCTGTTTTTTACAACCTCGGCATTAAGGGATTATCATTATATTAAACATAAGAATAATGCTTATTATCATATTCAGGCAGTGAATCTGCCTTTTCAGAATATAGAATTTTATTATTTAAATGATTTAACTGAGGCGTTTGCGAAACGCATTTGAAATTTATAAAAATTCACAACGCAAAAGGTTATCTTTATGCGTTTCGCAAACACCTATGATTTAACGTAGGGAAAGGAGAACAATATGGTAAACGGACGTCCGGAAACTTATCGGGAAGTGGCAGTATTAAGTAAAGCCGGTAAAATGGCTGAGTATGTACAGGTGCCGGGAGAAAACATCATTGAAAAAATATGTGATTTTCTTTTGGAAGATCCAACCAATAAGGTTACTGCTACACCGGATAATCTTTTCTTTTCAAATGGAGAAGATGTGACACAGGAAATGATGCATATTAATATGACCGAGAAAAACTTTGATTTTATTGAAATGACTGCTGACCGGTTTCAGATTCGCGTACCTCATAGCAGTGGCGGGGGTAGCAGCGGAGGCTCCAGCAACAACAATAACAACAATAATAATAACAATAATAATTCTTAAATTTAGGATAGAATTGCAAACAATATTTTAAAAAAGAGAAGGGGAATAAAAAAGGGGGATTATAAAAATGAAGAAAATAATTATAACACTTATTGTTGGTATATTTATTGTTGTAAATCTTGTGGCGTGTAAAGAAAATTCTTTGGAGTCAGAAGAAAATACCTTGGAGTCATACTACAAAAACACCGAGGTATTGCAGATTCTTGATGATAAGATTGAACAGCAGCTGAAGGATCCAACTGGTTTGTATTCGGATATCACTTACTCTATTGAAGGTAATACATTCTATTACCATTTTTATCTGAAAAAAGAGACGAAGGTCGAAGGAGACTTGAAGAAACTGCGGGAAGAGTATTTTATTTCAATGCTAGAAATGCAGGTGCCGGAGATAAAAGCTGAATCTAATGTAAAGGATACGATTACAGTTGGTTACATTATCTATAATCCGGGTGGAAAGGAATATATTAACGTATCTTTAGATTATTAAAATATCGATGCCTTTGTGGATAAAACTGTGGAAACGCAAGAAGAAAAACATGATTGACAAAATAATACTTTGTATGATATAATTTCATCAATGATACGGCATGTTACTTATACGAAGTTATGAGGCATTAACTGTACATGAATATTTTTGGATATTTATGTTTGTTAATGCCCTTTTTTTATACCTAAATTATGTAAGGTGGTTGCATAACACATAGTATCCTTGTAAAAACTATAATTTAGTAAGAAAAGGAGAAACGCGTATGAAAGACAAAATTTTTGGCGTATTGCAGCGAGTAGGAAGATCCTTTATGCTTCCAATCGCAATTCTTCCGGTAGCAGGACTTCTACTGGGATTTGGTGGTTCTTTTACGAATCAGACGATGTTAGAAACTTATGGTTTGACAGGTATTATGGGAGAAGGCACCATTTTACATGCTATTTTCCTTGTAATGAGTGATGCAGGTAATATTGTATTTGCGAACCTTCCTATTATTTTTGCCATGGGTGTTGCCATTGGTATGGCGAAAAAGGAAAAGGAGGTAGCAGCTTTGGCTTCTGCCATTGCATTCTTTATTATGCATGCTTCCATTGGTGCTATGATTGACATTAATGGTGGAGCAGATCAGTTGTTAAGTGGTGCAACTACTTCAGTTTGTGGTATTACATCCTTACAAATGGGTGTGTTCGGTGGTATTATTGTAGGTCTTGGTGTTGCAGCACTGCATAATAAGTTTTATAAGATTGAATTGCCACAGGTATTATCCTTCTTTGGAGGTACCAGATTTGTTCCGATTATTTCTGCACTGGTATATACTGCGGTAGGTATTTTAATGTATTTTATCTGGCCGGTTATTCAGAGCGGTATTTATGCAGTTGGTGATGTGGTATTAAATTCCGGTTATGCAGGAACATGGGTTTATGGTTTGATGGAACGACTGTTAATTCCTTTTGGTTTACATCATGTATTTTATCTTCCGTTCTGGCAGACAGCAGTTGGTGGTACATTAGAGGTTGGTGGTCAGTTAATTGAAGGTGCACAGAATATTTTCTTTGCCCAGTTAGCAGACCCTACAGTAGATAAATTTGCAGTTTCTGCAACCAGATTTATGTCCGGTAAGTTCCCATTAATGATCTTTGGTCTTCCGGGAGCAGCCCTTGCCATGTATAAGACAGCAAAGTCTGAAAAGAGAAAAGAAGTTGGCGGTTTATTACTTTCTGCAGCACTTACTTCTATGTTAACAGGTATTACAGAACCTCTTGAGTTTACATTTTTATTTGTTGCTCCATTGTTATATGGAATTCACTGTGTATTTGCAGGTCTGGCATATATGTTAATGCATGTATTTGAGGTTGGAGTTGGAATGACCTTCTCCGGTGGTTTGATTGATATGTTCCTGTTTGGTATCCTTCAGGGAAATGCAAAAACAAACTGGATTTGGATTGTTATTGTAGGAATCGGATACTTTGTTGTATATTATTTCTTATTCAGTTTCTTAATTAAGAAATTAAATTTAAAGACTCCGGGTCGTGGTGATGATGACGAGGAAGTAAAGTTATATCGTAGAAGTGATGTGGATGCCAAGAAGAAGGGTGAACAGCAGACAGAAGACAGCTTAAGTGAAGACGATGCCCTTTCAAAGAAAATTTGCCAGGGCTTAGGCGGTAAGAAAAATATTTCGGATGTGGACTGCTGTGCTACCAGACTTCGTTGTACAGTATTTAAACCGGAGCTTGTAAATGATGGAATGTTAAAATCCACAGGCGCTTCCGGTGTGGTTCACAAAGGAAATGGAGTACAGATTATTTATGGTCCCCGTGTTACAGTGATTAAGTCTAATTTAGAGGATTATTTGGAAAAGGCTCCTGATGAGGAATATATTGGAAATGAAGTGACACAGGCCGATGAAGAAAAGGTTAAAACAGTGGATGATAATACGAATGGAAAGCCGGTAAAAACAGTGATTATTTCCAGTCCTATTACCGGTAATGCCGCAAATCTTACGGAAACTCCAGATGAAGTATTTTCAAACAAAATGTTAGGAGACGGAGCAGCCGTTACTCCGGTAGATAACATAGTCAGAGCTCCTGAGGATGGAGAGATTGCATTTATTTTTGATACCAATCATGCAATCGGCTTCCTGACAGATACAGGAATCAGTCTTTTGATTCACGTTGGTATTGATACGGTTAAGCTTGAAGGAAAAGGATTTGAGGTATTAGTTGAGAATGGGCAGAAGGTAAAGAAGGGTGAACCAATGCTTAAGCTTGACATAGATTTCCTAAAAGAAAATGCTCCGTCTATCATGTCTCCGGTTATTTGTTCCGAGATGGAAGATAACCAGAGGGTCAGAGTACTGAAAACAGGAGATATAAAAGCAGGGGAAGCATTGTTTGCGGTGGATTTTTATGAATAATGTCAGATAAATCCATTGTTATGACAGAGAAAATATGGATGAAAGTTATTTTGTAACAATGTGTTTATATATAAGTTTTGCAATGGGAAAAAACGGGGGAGATAAGGATGTATCGAGTTGAGAAGGTTTTGAACCATAATACAGTAATTGCTATTCATGGGGAAACCCATAAAGAATATCTTATTATGGGAAAAGGCGTTGGCTTTGGAAAGAAAATAAATGAAAGAATTGAAACAAGGCCGGAAGACACTGTGTATTCATTACAGAAATCGACAGAGCGGGGGAATGCGAAAACCCTTGCCAAATCCATATCTCCAATTTGCCTTGAAATAGCGAATGAAGTATTAAATCAGGCAGAAAAAACATTTGGAAAAATTGACCGTAATGTGTTATTTCCTATGGCAGATCATATTGAATTTGCAGTAAAAAGAATTCAGAATAAAGAACAGCTCCCAAATCCCCTAACTGAGGATATACGAATCCTTTTTCATGCAGAATACAAGGTTGCCCAGTGTATAGAAGGTATTCTGCTTGAACAGTTAGGCATACAAATAGATGAACATGAAGTTGGCTATATTGCCCTTCATATTCACTCAGCCTTAGAATCTGAAAATGTTTCCCAGTCTATGCAAATGGCACAGGCCGTCAGAAATTGTATTTCTATGGTGGAACAGGAATCAGGAAAGAAAATTGATGTAATGTCCTTGTCCTATAACCGTCTGATGAATCATATCAGATATATGGTGCTTCGGCTACAAAAGGGTGAAGAATTAAAAATTAGTATGAATGATTATATGGAATTGAAATTTCCAAAATCATTTCAAATTGCTCAGACAGTATGTGATCAGTTAGGTCGAGAGCTTCGGAAGACGTTAAATGAAGAGGAAGTAGGTTATCTTGCGATTCATATTGAACGTGTGACGGCGGCAGAGCTTAATGAGTAGTATTTTATTGTTGTATGTTTTTTGCTTTGATATAATTTTTACAAAGGATATGAGGATTATATTGGGGTGAATGCGTAAATATATATAATGTGAAAGAGAGGTATTTATCATGAAAGAATTTAAGTACGTTATTACAGATGAGATTGGAATCCATGCAAGACCGGCAGGAATGCTTGCAAAGGAAGCGAAGGCATTTTCTTCTAAGATTACATTAGAGGCAAATGGTAAAAGTGCAGAGGTAACAAAGCTTATGGCTGTTATGAGTCTTGGTGTGAAGACCGGTGCTGAGGTAGTGATTAAGGCAGAGGGTGACGACGAAGACGCAGCAATTGCTAAAATGGAAGAGTTTATGAAAGCAAACTTATAATCTTGGGTGTTTTTAGATTAGAACATTTTGGAACTTAAAAAATACAGGCTGTTGCACAAGATGTGTTTCAGCCTTATTTTAAAAATGCGAGAAGGAGGTTTGTTATTTCAATGGAACAATTTACAGGTAAATCTATATTTAAAGGAACAGCAATTGGTAAGATTTTGTTTTATTCGAAGAATCAGCAGCAGGTAAAACGGGAAAAAATTGATGATGCAGATGCTGAGATTGCACGTTTCGAGAAAGCAAAAGAAACAGCCATTGAACAGTTAAATGCATTGCATGACAAGGCTGTGGCAGAGGTTGGTGAAGACAATGCCATGATTTTCGAAGTCCATGCCATGATGTTAGAGGATGAGGATTATAACGATTCTGTTTATAATATTATTCGAACAGAAGGAGTGAATGCGGAATTTGCAGTGGCAACAACAGGAGATAATTTCTCTGTTATGTTTGCTTCTATGGATGATGAATATTTTAAGGCAAGAGCGGCGGATGTTAAGGATATATCCGAAAGAGTGATTACTGTTTTGCAGGGCGGTGCATCCGGCGGTGAAATTGGTGACGAGCCGGTAATTATTGTAGCAGAGGATTTGGCTCCAAGTGAAACAGTACAAATGGATAAAAGCAAGCTTCTTGCATTTGTAACCAGACTTGGTTCTTCTAATTCCCATACAGCAATTTTAGCGAGAACAATGAACATACCTGCATTAATCGGTATTGAAATCAGGGAAGAGTGGAATGGTAAGAACGCTATTGTAGATGGTAAGAATGGTTTGTTTATTGTAGACCCGGATGTGGCAACCTTACAGACCTACATTGAGGAAAAGAAAAAAGAAGAAGAGGCAGCATTATTACTTCAGCAGTTAAAGGGTCAGGCTGATGAGACAAAGGATGGCAGACATATTCATTTATATGCCAATATTGGTAGTGTGGCAGATGTTACGAATGTATTAGCAAATGATGCGGCAGGAATTGGTTTGTTTAGAAGTGAATTTTTGTACCTGGAAAAAAATGATTATCCAACAGAAGAGGAACAGTTCCAGGTATATAAAACAGTAGCCCAGAACATGGCCGGTAAGAAGGTAGTAATTCGTACATTAGATATTGGTGCAGACAAGCAGGTGGATTATTTTAATATGGAGCAGGAAGAAAATCCGGCTATGGGATATCGTGCAATTCGAATCTGTTTAGATCGTGTTGAGATTTTCAAAACCCAGCTTCGTGCACTTTACAGAGCCTCAGCATTTGGAACCATTTCTATTATGTTCCCAATGATTATTTCCGTTAAAGAAGTAAAGGATATAAAGAAAATTTGCGAAGAAGTCCGTAATGAATTAGATGCGCAGGGAATTAAGTATGGTGAGGTTGAGCTTGGTATTATGATTGAAACTCCTGCAGCAGTAATGATTAGTGATTTACTTGCGAAAGAAGTGGATTTCTTTAGTATTGGTACCAATGATTTGACCCAGTATACACTGGCAATTGACCGTCAGAATCCAAAGCTTGATAATATTTATGATTCTCACCATCCGGCAGTGCTTCGTATGATTCAAATGGTGATTGATAATGGACATAAGGGTGGTGCATGGGTAGGCATTTGCGGTGAGCTTGGAGCAGATACATCCCTTACAGAAACCTTTATAAAAATGGGAATTGATGAGCTTTCTGTATCTCCTACCTTTGTGCTTCCGGTACGTAAGGTGATTCGTGAAACAATATATCAACAATAGGTTGTTTTTTACCCTTATATGTATTAAAATGCTATTATGCAGATTGCATAATAGCATTTTTGTTTTTCTTTGATTCTATGTTATTTTGCATAATAAAATTTACATTTTACATAACATGATTGATTATTTTTTGATAATTTGTTATTTTATAATCTGTGTGTTATGAAGAGATAAAAGTATTCAGAATAATAGAAATATATTAGATAGAAGGTATTATAATGGCGTTAAAATTAAAAGAGAGTGGTGGGGCATCCTATAACAATTATGAGGATGACCTTTTGGATGTTGGTGGAACATCTAATCCATGGGATAATCCAAGGGCAAGCAGTTCCATGGAACCATATAAGGCGACAAAATCCATTGCAAGTACATATGTGGAAAGCAGAAGTTCAGGACGTCTTCTGAGTGGTTTTATGCGTGTTTTAATGGCAATAGTTGTTATTGGTGTGGTGTTTTTTGGTGGAAAGATAATTTTAGGGAAAATTATGCCTTCCGGTACGGATGTTACAAACCTAATCAACAAGCCTGAGATGGAGATACAACAGGATTTAGGAATTACATTTTCGGATAATAAAAACTGGGGGAAAAAAATGGTTCAGTTTTCCGGAGATGATGCGACGGTTCGTTCAAATGAGGATATTGGTGTTGTTTACATTAGAAAAAAGCATGTAGGACTCCATGTTCATACCAATGAGTACAAATTGTTTGATGTTCAGGTAGGAATGTCTAAGAAAAAAGTTGATGAACTTTTGAGTAAATCTTTTCAATATGATGATATTAAGACAATAGAAGATGACAGTGGAAAGGGTGCTACCTCTTATGTCTATTATCGTTCAAGTAAGAATGATTGTATAGTTATTGAAATTCGTCAAAACACAAAACGTGTAGATGGTATTACATATTATAATAACTACAAACTGATTATGAAACAGGCAGACTCGTAATTGATTATGACTTTGTTTTTCCGGATTGTCAGATGCACCGGTATTGTAATGAAAAATTGCTTAAACCATATGGGTTTAAGCAATTTTTTTTATCAATAAAGTAATCAGTTTTTATGATAGAAACGATTGGTTGCTTCGTACTTTGGTTCGCTTGTTAAATGGAGACCAAGCTTTTTAAATACCTGTTCGTCTACAGAGGATAATAATACGGAAGAGTGAGCCTCGCATCCTCTCAGCTTGTTTAATTGCTCTAATGCTAATGCAGATGTCTGATCTGTTGCAGCGGAAGAAGATAGGGCAATTAAAATTTCATCTGTATGAAGTCTTGGATTTTTACTTCCTAAATATTCTGTTTTCAGTCTTTGAATTGGTGCAATGGACTCTGAAGAAACTAATTTTACATCATGGTCAATACCTGCTAATACTTTAATTGCATTTAATAATGCGGCAGCAGATGCACCAAGTAGTTCACCGTTTTCTCCTGTAATAATCTGACCGTCCGGAAGTTCAATGGCGGCAGTGGGCTGACCATTGCTTCTTTCTTCTCTTTCTAAAGCAGCTTTTGCAACTGCACGGTCTTCTAATGTGATGCCGGCTTGTTTCATGAGAATCTCAAGCTTGTAAACGTCATCTTTTGTAGCGCCGTATCGTTTTCTGTCACATAGGCATTTGTAATATCTTCTGATAATTTCCTGGCGGGAAGCATCAGAACATGCTTCATCATTACAAATGCAGTTCCCTGCCATATTAACACCCATGTCTGTTGGTGACTTATATGGGCTTTCTCCGTAGATTAATTCAAACATAGCATTTACAACCGGAAAGATTTCAATATCTCTGTTGTAGTTGACGGTTGTTTGTCCATATGCGTCTAAATGGAAAGGATCAATCATATTAACATCATTTAAGTCTGCAGTTGCCGCTTCATAAGCCAGGTTAACGGGATGTTTCAGTGGAATGTTCCAAATTGGGAAGGTTTCAAACTTAGCATAACCGGCCTGAACGCCACGTTTATGTTCGTGATATAACTGGGAAAGACAGGTTGCCATTTTGCCGCTTCCCGGACCTGGTGCAGTAATAACGACTAACGGTCTTGTGGTTTCAATGTAGTCATTTTTTCCATATCCGTCATCGCTGACAATTTTCTTTACATCTCCCGGATATCCAGGGATTTTATAATGGCGGTATGAGCGAATGCCTAAATCTTTTAACTTCTTTTCAAATAATTCTGCGCCTGCCTGATTTGCAAATTTTGTAAGACAGACACTGCCTACCATTAGTCCAACGCTGGAAAATGCATCAATTAATCGTAATACGTCCATGTCGTAGGTAATACCATAGTCCCCACGAACCTTGTTTTCTTCAATATCCTCAGCGCTGATAACAATAACGATTTCGGCCTGGTCTTTTAGCTGTAATAACATTTGTAATTTGGAATCCGGTTCAAATCCCGGAAGTACTCTTGATGCATGATAATCATCAAAAAGCTTGCCTCCAAATTCCAAATATAACTTGTTTCCGAATTTTGCAATACGTTCTCTGATGTGAGATGATTGCATTTCCAAATATTTTTGGTTATCAAATCCTTTTTGCATTTTATTCTCCTTACAAAATCTTTCCTATCTATTTTGTTTGTTGTAGGTCACAACGTTTTCTTAGAGAGTTTAACAAAATAAATAACTCAATAAAAGTATATCTATAACCTATGTATTTTAACAAGAAAACATTAATATGTAAATGATTCAATGATAGGTTTTTTATATGGAATGAAAAATTAAGAAGCTTTCAGTTCGTAAAATGATATATGGGACTTCACAGAAAATACACGAAAATGCAATTGCACATTTGTTTGTTTTCTTATATACTGAGACTTGTTACGGAAGAATAGGAGGAAATTGATTTGGAAGAAAATAATAAGAATAATAATCAAAATAACAACAATCGAAAAACACCAAATCGTAATTTTATGTTTATGATAATCATGTCAGTGATTATGACATTGATGTTTTTCTATGTTTATAACAATATTAAGGGAGGAAAAACAGAGGAATTATCTTATGGACAGTTTCTTGATATGTTAGAGGAGGACCAGGTGGAAGCGGTTAAAATTTATGGTTCCACATTACAGGTTACTCCAAAAAAGAATTTGGACAAAAAATCTGAGAAAACAGATAATAAGGCAGAAGATAAGGATACAACCCGGGAAACTGATGAGAAGAACAATAGTGTAAAGGATGAGGAATCAAAGGATAACAATAAAACGGAAGAGGCTGCAACAGAGGAAAAAGAGGTTCCTGCAAGCTATGTAACGATTGACCCAACAAAGACCTATGTGGTTACAAGAATTTCAGATTTATATTTGATTGACCGACTGGAAGCTGCAAAGGAAAATGGAAGTCTTGATTATGTGGCTATTGATGAAAGCGGTTCCGCCATGATTATGAACATATTATCATGGGTAGTAATGTTCGGTATTGTTTACTTTATTTTAGGTCTTTTCATGCGCTCTATGAGTAAAGGCGGCGGCATGATGGGAATGGGTGTTGGTAAAAGCACTGCTAAGATGTATATGGAAAAGGAAACAGGCATTACATTTGCTGATGTTGCCGGTCAGGAGGAGTCAAAGGAATCATTAAAGGAAATGGTGGATTTCCTTCATAACCCAAAAAGATATTTAGAAATTGGTGCTAAGTTACCAAAGGGAGCGTTACTGGTAGGACCTCCGGGAACAGGTAAAACATTACTTGCAAAAGCTGTAGCCGGTGAAGCAAATGTTCCGTTTTTCTCTCTTTCCGGCTCTGATTTTGTAGAGCTTTATGTTGGTGTAGGTGCTTCTCGTGTAAGAGATTTATTTAAACAGGCAAATTCAGTGGCACCATGTATTATTTTTATTGATGAGATTGATGCAATTGGTAGAAGCCGTGATAGTAAATATGGTGGCGGAGATTCGGAGCGGGAGCAGACCTTAAATCAGCTGTTATCTGAAATGGATGGTTTTGACACCTCGAAGGGTATTGTGATTTTAGCAGCAACAAACCGCCCGGAGGTATTAGACAAAGCTTTACTTCGTCCGGGACGTTTTGACAGACGTGTCATTGTAGAACGTCCTGATTTAAAGGGTCGTATTGAAACCTTGAAGGTTCATGCGAAAAATGTAAAAATGGATGAAACAGTAGATTTTAAAGAACTTGCCCTGGCAACCTCAGGAGCGGTAGGTGCAGACCTTGCCAATATTGTAAATGAAGCTGCATTAGCTGCGGTAAAAGCAGGTCGGGAATATGTAACCCAGGCAGATTTATTTGAATCCATTGAGGTTGTATTTGCCGGTAAAGAAAAGAAGGATAGAATTCTGAATAAAGAAGAAAAACGAATTGTAGCTTATCATGAAACAGGTCATGCCTTAGCAACAGCCCTTCAAAAGCATACAGAACCGGTTCAAAAGATTACGATTATTCCCAGAACCATGGGCGCTTTAGGATATGTAATGCAGGTACCTGAGGAAGAAAAATATTTGAATACCCAGATTGAAATGGAAAACAACTTAGTAACCCTATTGGCAGGTCGTGCTGCAGAGGCAATTAAGTTCCCGTCGGTTACAACAGGTGCTTCTAATGATATGGAAAAGGCAACGAATCTTGCAAGAAGCATGGTAACCATGTATGGTATGTCAGAAAAATTTGGTATGGTGACTTTAGAAAATGTAGAAAGCCGTTATTTGGATGGTAGATCTGTTATGAATTGTTCGGACCAGACTGCTACAGAAATTGATAACGAGGTTCGGAAAATGATTAAGGCTGCGTACCAAAATGCCTATGATTTGTTAGCAGATAATGTAGATGTATTAGATGCATTAGCTGAGTACCTGATTGAGAAAGAAACAATTACGGGTAAAGAGTTCATGGAAATTTTTGAGCAAATTACCGGTGAAAAATTAAAAGAAGCAAAAACAGAGGAGTTAGAGGATACCTCAAAGTATGCGCCATCTTCAGTAGAAGAAAAGGAAGCAGACTCGCAACAACACAATTTTGATGAAACTGTATAGTTTGGGATATTAATAAAATGAGCGGCCATTTATATGGTCGCTCGATTTTTCATTGTATGCAAAAATTTTATGAGGATGTTATCGTTATTATGTGACTTGCATCTTTTTACATTATAATGGATTTTATTTGATGTTCCATGTATACTATATACATGTTTTGTAAAAAAAGAAAGCTTTTCATTAAAATTAACATATACGTGAACACCTAATGGTTATAGAAAAACGTTGATGCCCTATGATCTGTGCTTAGTACCGTTACACGGGAAATGAAGCGGGAGGAAAACAACTTTGAAGGATGGATTTGATTTAGCAGCAGAATTAAAAAAACTACCGGAATGTCCCGGGGTATATCTGATGCATGACAAAAATGATGAAATTATATATGTGGGAAAAGCCATTAAGTTAAGAAGACGTGTCAGCTCTTATTTTCGTAAGCTTCCAAACCGGAGTCCGAAGATTGAGAAAATGATTACCTTAATTGACTATTTTGAGTACATTGTTACGGATTCGGAATTAGAGGCTCTTGTGTTGGAAAACAACCTGATTAAGGAGCATCGTCCCAAATATAATACCATGCTAAAGGACGATAAGAGCTATCCGTTTATGAAGGTAACTGTACAAGAGGACTATCCAAGAGTATTGTTTGCAAGACAAATGAAGCGGGATGGAGCAAAATATTTTGGACCCTATACAAGTTCCACAGCTGTAAAGGATACCATAGAGCTTGTAAAAAAATTATATGGAATTCGTACCTGTAACAAGTCTTTGCCAAAGGAGATTGGGATAGGAAGACCTTGCTTGTATTACCAGATGAAGCAATGTGAGGCGCCTTGCCAGGGTTACATTTCCAAGGAAGATTACAGGAAGAAAATTGACCAGCTTCTTAGCTTTTTAAATGGAGATTATAAAAAGGTAATAAAGGAATTAGAGCAGAAAATGAAGGAAATGTCTGCTAATCTTGAATTTGAAGAAGCAGCCAGATATCGAGACTTGATTGCAAGCGTAGAACATGTTACCGGTTCCCAAAGAGTGGTAAAAACCGGTGGAATCGACCAGGATGTGATTGCCATGGCGAGAAAAGAGAAGGAAACGGTTGTGTCTTTGTTCTTTGTAAGAGATGGTAAGCTCCTTGGCAGAGAACATTTTCATGTGGAACATTCGGAAGAAGAAAGTGGTTCTGCCATTATTACCACATTTATCAAGCAGTATTACAGTGGAACACCATTTATCCCTAATGAATTACTGACTGAGTTTGAAGCGGAGGAAACAGAATTATTAGAACAGTGGCTAACAAAGCGCCGAGGAGGCCGTGTGCATATTATTACACCGCAAAAGGGTGAGAAGCACAAAATGATTGACCTTGCAAGAGATAATGCCAATGTAGTGTTAGCAAGAGACATTGAGAAGCTGAAACGTGAGGAGGCAAGAACGGTTGGTGCCTGTAATGAATTGGCAAAACTGTTAGGTTTACCAAGTGCCTCCCGTTTAGAGGCTTTTGATATTTCCAATACCAGCGGCTTTTTATCTGTTGCCTCTATGGTTGTATTTGAAAAGGGAAAACCACGAAAAAATGAATATCGAAAATTTCGGTTAAAAACCGTTGATGGACCGGATGATTATAAAAGCATGGAAGAGGTTTTAACAAGACGTTTTACAGATGAACGCATGGAAATTTATCCTGACATTTTAATGATGGATGGTGGTCGCGGACAGGTTAATGTTGCATTAAGAGTGTTAGAAAAACTCCATTTAGATATACCTGTATGTGGTATGGTAAAGGATGATAATCATAGAACAAGGGGCTTATATTTTAACAATGAAGAAATAAATTTCCCGAAAAATAGTGAAGTGTTTGGCATGATTACAAGACTTCAGGATGAAGCTCATCGTTTTGCCATAACTTATCATAAACAGCTTCGGGGAAAAGAACAGGTGCATAGTGTACTTGATGATATCAATGGTATCGGACCCAAAAGAAGGAAAGCCTTAATGCAGCATTTTAAGGATATCAATAAGCTTCGTGAGGCCGGTGTGGAAGAATTAGAGGCTGTCAATGGTATCACCAGACAGGTGGCAGAAAGTATCTATTCATTTTTTCATGAATCTGAAAAAAAGGATGAATGATGTTATTGTTTTCTTTGCCATTAACAGATATAATAGGGAACAGAGATTGAATATGGGAGGTTACTGATGTATTCCATTACATTAACACAATTTATTAATAAGTTAAATTTAACGAATCATACACCTGAAATCAATACGGATAAGATTTTGATTACTGACCCGGATATTAACCGTCCGGCAGTACAGTTGTCAGGTTTTTTTGAACATTTTGATGCAGTCCGTATTCAGATTTGCGGTAATGTGGAGCATGCATATATTAGTAGTATTCATGATAAGGATGAAACAGCTATGATTTTTGATAAGCTGTTTCAGTATAAGTTTCCCTGTATGGTATTTTGCAGGGGCTTAGAGCCACAGGATTTCGTGATTGAGGCAGGTAGAAAATATGGTGTTCCCGTATTAACATCTACTGCAACTACTTCTGCATTTGTTCATGAAACAGTACGATGGTTACATGTTGAGCTTGCACCGCGTATTTCCATTCATGCCGTTTTGGTTGATGTGTATGGTGTGGGTGTTTTGATTAAGGGTGAAAGCGGAATTGGAAAATCTGAGGCAGCCCTTGAACTGATTAAGAGAGGACATCGTCTTGTATCTGATGATGTGGTGGAGATTAAGAAGGTATCTAATGATACATTGGTAGGCTCATCACCGGAAACTACAAGACATTTTATTGAGCTTCGTGGTATTGGTATTATTGATGTGAAAGCATTATTTGGTTATGAGTGTGTGAAGCTTACCCAGGGAATTGACCTTGTGATTAACCTTGAGGAGTGGGACAAGGATAGTAATTATGATCGTTTAGGATTAGAGGATCAATATGATGAGATTTTAGGAAATAAAGTGATTTCCCATAATATTCCTATTCGCCCGGGTCGTAACATTGCGATTATTGTTGAGTCTGCTGCAGTTAATTTCCGTCAGAAACAAATGGGATATAATGCTGCTCAGGAATTATACAACAGAGTAACTACTAATATGATGAAGAGTATGAACAATGATATGAAATAATTCATGAGGGGATTCATGATTAGCAGATGATCTGCATAATAAACAATTACAGGAGGAAATAAAATGAAGGATTATGTATTTGGAGTTGATATCGGAGGAACAACAGTAAAGCTTGGGTTTTTCAAATCAGAAGGAGTGTTAATTGATAAATGGGAGATTCCAACAAGAAAAGATGAAGGTGGAAGATTTATTTTGCCGGATGTTGCTGCCAGCTTAGAAGCAAAGCTTACGGAACAGGGTGTTAGCAAGGATGATGTTGTTGGAGTTGGTATTGGCGTTCCCGGACCTGTTAAGGATGATGGTACTGTTTTGCGTTGTGTGAATCTTGGATGGGGCGTGTTCAATGTAGAAGAGGAATTTGAAAAATTATTTGGTCTTCCTACTAAGGTTGGTAATGATGCCAATATGGCTTCTCTTGGTGAAATGTGGCAGGGTGGAGGAAAAGGATTTTCTTCTATTGTTATGGTAACACTTGGAACCGGTGTAGGTGGCGGAATTATTGTAAATGGTAAAATGATTTCCGGTAACAATGGTGCCGGTGGAGAAATCGGACACATTTGTGTTAATGTAGAGGAAACTGAGGTTTGTGGTTGCGGTAAGAAGGGATGCCTTGAGCAGTATACTTCAGCAACAGGTATTACAAGAATGGCAGAGCGTGCCTTAAATAATACAGACCGTGCTTCTAAGCTTCGCAGTGTACAATACATTTCTGCAAAAGAAATTTTTGATGCTGCAAAAGAAGGAGACGATTTAGCAATTGAGTTAGTAGAAGATCATGGTAAGACACTTGGTAAAGCGTTGGCAACGGTTGCCTGTGTATGTGACCCGGAAGCATTTGTAATTGGTGGAGGTGTTTCAAGAGCAGGAGACATTTTAATCAACACAACTGCAAAGTATTATCAGCAGTATGTTTTCCATGCATGCAGAGAGACAAAATTCGTTTTGGCAACGCTTGGAAATGATGCCGGAATTTACGGATGTGCGGAGGCTGTTTTGACAAAGTAATTTTTTATGTACATAAGAAATATTACAAATTTGTTAAAAAACACGAAAGGGGGATAAAACTCCCCCTTTTTTTAGTGGGTTTGTACATTGATTTTATCAAATGGGATAGAATATAATGGTACGTGGGTTTTAGAGTGGTTTGTTATACCACGTTATTAATAAAAGTATTGCTTTTGCATATAGTTAATGTAGATAGAGGCTATCTAAATGATAATGGATTGGAAAATATGATGAATCAGGGATTATTGGAAGAACTATATAGAATTGTAGGGGAGTCAAATATAAAGCTTGATGAACCGATGAAAAATCATACAACATTTCGAATTGGAGGACCTGCAGATTGCCTGGTAACGCCGGAAACTGTTGAGGAATTAGATCAGGTGCTGGCGTCTTGTAAGGCGGCAAATGTACCTGTATTTATTTTGGGAAATGGCAGTAACCTGTTAGTAAGTGATAAAGGAATCGAGGGTGTTGTGATTCAGTTGTTTCATCAATTTAATAATTATGCAGTAGAGGGGACTGTGATAAAAGCGCAGTCAGGTATTTTACTGTCTAAGTTAGGTGCCATTGCCAGACAGGAGGCTTTAACAGGTTTTGAGTTTGCAGCGGGAATTCCGGGAACCTTAGGTGGTGCGGTTGTAATGAATGCAGGTGCTTACGGTGGAGAAATGAAAGATGTGATTACCGGTGTTCAGGTGATGGATGAACATGGTAATTTGTTAGAGCTTTCCAACGAAGAATTAGATTTTTCTTATCGTCATAGTATTATTTCTGAGAAAAATTATATTGTAATAGGTGCAACCATAACCTTGGAAAGGGGAGACCGGGAAAAGATTGCGGCAAAAATGGAAGAACTTTCTATTGCAAGAAAGACAAAACAGCCGTTAGAATATCCTAGTGCCGGCTCTACCTTTAAACGTCCGGAAGGGTATTTTGCCGGAAAGTTGATTCAGGATGCGAATTTACGGGGATATCAGGTTGGAGATGCCCAGGTTTCTGAAAAACATTGTGGTTTTGTGATTAACAGGGGTAATGCTACAGCTAAGGATGTCATTCAGCTAATCAAGGATGTTCAGGAAAAGGTTTCAGAACAATTTGGGGTTTTATTAGAACCGGAAGTACGGCTTACCGGTAGAGATTAACGAGGGAAAAAATGAGATTTGTCATTGTGACCGGTATGAGTGGAGCCGGGAAAAGTACAACTTTAAAAACTTTGGAAGATATGGGATATTTTTGTGTAGACAATCTGCCGATTCAATTAATGATTCATTTTGCGGAAATTGCTTATGCAAGAGATAATGATATTGATAATGTGGCAGTTGGCGTGGATATTCGAAATGGGGTATATTTAGACTGGTTTTCCGATTGTCTGCAGGAATTAAAGAAATCAAAATATGATTATGAGATTTTGTTTTTGGATTCCAATGATGATGTATTAATTAAACGATATAAGGAAACAAGAAGAAATCATCCCTTAGCCAGAACCGGACGTGTTGAGGATGGAATTAAATTAGAACGAAGCAAAATTGCGTTTCTTCGTAAAGAAGCAGACTACATTATTGATACAACCAGTCTTCTTACAAGAGAATTAAAAATTGAGCTTGATAAGATTTTCTTAAAGGATGAGGAATATAGTAATTTTATTGTTAATATTACATCCTTTGGATTTAAATATGGGATTCCAAGAGATGCGGATCTTGTTTTTGATGTGCGTTTTCTTCCTAATCCTTATTATGATGTTAAGCTTCGCCCTTTAACGGGAAATGATGAGGCAATCCGCGATTTTGTGATGCAATTTGATGAGGCAAAAGAATTCCTGAATAAGATTACGGATTTGTTAGAGTTTTTAATTCCTAATTACATAAGCGAAGGAAAAAATGGCCTGGTAGTTGCGGTAGGCTGCACCGGTGGTAAGCATCGTTCTGTTACTTTGGCAAATGGAATTTATCAGGAATTAAAGTCATTACCATATAGTGTAAAAATTGATCACAGAGATATCGAAAAGGATGCAGTTAGAAAGGGTTAAATTATGTCATTTTCAACTAAAGTAAAAGAAGAAATTGGCAAACATTTAAGCAGGAGCAGACATTGTCAGATTGCTGAACTTCTGGCATTGGTTCTTGCTACCGGAGAAGTATCGTTTCAGGACGGTCAGCTTACGTTATTGTTACGACCGGAGAATGATTTGATTCAAAATAAGATTTGCCTGTTAATTGATATTCTTTTTGATAAGAAAATAGATTATGTAATTAATGAGAAAAATATTGTAATATCTGACAGGAATATGGCTGACCATGTACTGCAAACCATTAAGCTGTCAGATTATGTGGATTACTTAGAGGAAGACTGGTTAGATGAGGAAGAACTATCTTTGATAGAAGAGGATGAAATAACCTACGTATCTTCCCATGCCATTTCTTTACAAAACTGTCAATTTCCCAAACAGGTAATTCAAAAGAATTGCTGTAAAAAAGCGTTTTTGCGAGGGATTTTTCTGGCAACCGGTTCCGTAAGCGATCCTAGTAAGGCATATCATTTTGAAATCGTTGTCAGAAATAAAGATATGGCTGTCCGGGTGCAGGAAGTGGTTCGCAGCTTTGCCCTGGATGCTAAAATTGCAAAACGTAAAAAATATTATATTGTATACTTAAAAGAGGGCGCTATGATTGTAGATATGTTAAAAGTCATGGAGGCCAGCGTAAACCTTATGGAAATGGAAAATGTATTAATCCTTAAGGAGATGAGAAATGATATTAATCGTCGGGTAAATTGCGAAACCGCAAATATTAAGAAGACAGTAAATGCGGCAAGACGACAGATTGATGACATTGAATATATAGAAAAAACAAAGGGACTTAAGTACTTAAATTCCTCTTTGCGGGAGGTGGCGCAATTACGGTTAGAAGAACCGGATGCAAATTTAAGTGAATTAGGAGAAATGTTAAATCCACCGGTATCAAAATCCGGTGTGAATCATAGATTAAGAAAGATTAGTGAAATCGCTAGAGAATTAAGAGAGAATAATAGAAGTTAAGGAGGATTAAAAATGGTTAGCGAAACAGTTAAAATTAATTTAGCAAAGGATGCAGAAGCAAGACCGGTTGCTGTATTAGTTCAGATTGCAAGTCAGTTTGAAAGTAAGGTTTATATCAGCTTAGGGGACAAAAACATTAATGCAAAAAGCATTATGGGTATGATGAGTCTTGGTCTTACACAGGATGCAGAAGTAACGGTAACAACAGAAGGCATAGATGAGGAAAAAGCCTTAGAAACTATTGTGGAATATTTACAAAACGCAAAATAATTTCTGTATAATTTGGTTTATATTCTTGCCCTTTAAGGTGTGCTGTGATAAAATTACAAGTGATTATATGCATTGATATGGGGCGTGAAATCATAAAGAGAAACATCTTGTTTGTGCGTGATATGATGAGCCAGTTAGCTAATATAGAAAAGTAGGTGAGAGGAATGGGACGTTTTTCGAATTTCT
The DNA here is from genome assembly GCA_051880435.1 of Lachnospiraceae bacterium. Classification (GTDB taxonomy): domain Bacteria; phylum Bacillota; class Clostridia; order Lachnospirales; family Lachnospiraceae; genus CAG-590. The sequence goes on from JBJENY010000089.1 coordinate 24,668, forward strand.
TAAATAAGATTCCTTTTGTACGCAAAAACGCTGCTACAGAAGAAAAGAAGACTGACAATGTTGAAAAGCAGTACAATAAAGCCAAAGAGCTTATTGAACATGGTATTTCTGAAGAAGCAATTAAATCCCTTAATCAGATTGCAGATATCGGAATGATGGAACCACAGTATCAGCAGTATGGATGTGAGGCATTAAAAATTCTTGGAGAGGTTTATGAAACAGGTAAGTACGACCATATTCGTACTAAGGTGGATCGTGAGCTTGCAGCTAAGTATTATGAAAGATATATCAAGTTAGTAGAAGATGGTAACATGTTTTACAAGCTTGGTTTGATTATGTTAGATATTCAGAATTTTTCTAAGGCTATCACTTACCTTGAGAAAGCAACAACCTATAATGTAGCACCTGCATATATGCGTCTTGGTGATATATACGAAAAGGGTTTGAATAAAATTGATGAATTTGGACAGAAAAGTGATTTTGTTGTACCGGTAGATATGGAAAAAGCAAAATCATGGTATCAAAAGTTAGCTGACAAGGGTGATGAGAAAGCAAAGGCTGCCTTAGAACGTATTGAATATAACGAAACCCATGCAGATAGTATTGAATTTGAAGAAAAAGATAAGATTTATTCTGAGATTTCCGAAAAGAGAAAAGCAAAGGGGATTGAATTCCATTATAAAGCCCAGGATGCAACAAAGCTTCAGTATCAATACGGCTACATTCATGATCAGGTAGAGGGATATATTCATAAGCTGCCAAAAGATTGGGTAAAGAGTATTGATGTGGATACAGATGAAGAGTATTATGCACCGGGACTTACTTACTCTGATTTTGCCATTTATGTTACATATACAACAGTTCCAAGAGAATCCACCCGTAAGATTGATGATTATTTATATTACATGAATGAATGTTATGATTGTGATGTGAATATTACTCCATATGTAACGGAATATGCCAATGGTATTTCTGCAAGATTTTATCATAAGGATATTGATAAAGGAATTGTTACTTTTGTATTTAAGCAGAAGAATCGGTGGGCTTGCTTAAGATTTGTATGTTCTACTATGGACATAATGGAACAGTACAACGAAATTATATTTGAAGTGGCAAACTCATTTGCCTTTGTGACACCTACTTTGTTAAGTAATAAGAGTGCAAACCGTCCGGAAGTACAATATTATAACGAAGCACTTTATTATTATAATATGGAAGATTATGAGAAGGCTATGGATTTCGCTACGGTTGCAATTCAGAATGGTAGTGAGAAGGCAAGTTATTTATTAATTGAGTTATACTTTGATGTAGATAGTCCATACAGGGATATTGATAAAACCTTGAATTTTGCAAAGCAATTGTTTGATTCCAACAAGGATCCTGATTTAGCATTCTTAATTGGTAACATATATGACCAGCAGATTAAGAATTATATAGAAGCAAAATCATGGTATGAAACTGCGGATCGTTTGCATCATAAGCGTGTTCCTTTCTATCTGGGTCGATTCTATTATTATGGTCTTGTTGGTAATGGAAAGCGTGATGGAGCGTTAGCATTAGAATACTTAGAGCGTGCTTTACAAAATGAAATTTTTGAAGCAGAGCCATATATTAATGATATCCGTGGATTAAAGTGTGACCCAAGTGAGTTACAGTCAACCATTGATAAGTGGGAGCGTGCCATTAACGAAGGCATTGCTGATACTGCCTTAAAGGTTGCTCTCAATAAAAAAGAGCAGGTATTTTATATGGCAAGTGATTCTGATATTGAAGCCGCATTTCAGAAGGCTATTGATCTTGGCAGTGTTCAGGCATGCTATGAGTATGGTGTATACTGGCAGGGTAAGGAGAAAGCGGAAGGATATGATGGTCCGATTAGAAGTTTAGATTATTTCTATAAGGCTTATGAAGAGGGCTATAATGAATTTAGCAAAGAATATCTGTTCCAGGTTGTAGAACATAAGATTGAAAAGGGTGTTTCAGAGGAAGAAAAGCTTCGCCTTTATATAGATGTTGCTTCAAAGGGTTCTGTACCTGCTGTAAAACAGATTTTGTCTATGGTTGATATTTTAAATGATGATATCATTACTTTGTACGAAACCTTAAAAGAGGTTGTAAAGCAGGGAGATGTAGAAGCATTAAGTGCTATGTATATCATTGAGGAGAAGTTTAAGGAATTATTGAATCCAAAGGAAAGTGATTCCAATAAAGTAATTCAGAACAAGTTCTTCCGTTTGCAGGTTCCAAAGAGTTGTACAGCAGTGATTAATGATGAAGGCGGTACCATTCGATTTGCTGATTCTGCTGTAGAGTTTGCTGTTGCGGAAATGCCTGTCAAGGTTGATTCGGAAGAAGAATATAACAAGGTATTTAACTTGATTTATAAGGAATATGCAGATGAAGAAAATAGTGAAATTTTAGTCGCTAATTCCCGTATGGTTGGTTCCGGTATGTTAACCCGTAAAGCAAATAATAACAAGTATAGTATTTTGTTAATCAGTACGAAGAATCAGTATTTATTCAAGTTAAGTTCCATTGATCGTCGTGAGTTGATGCGATTTAAGGATCAGGCATTAGAAATTGCACTTACTTTAGTAGAATCCGGAGAAATTTATATTGCAACCGGTGAAAAGGCAGAAAAACAGATTGGTTTAACATTCTTAATGTCTAACACTGGTGAAGATGGTATGTTATCCATTGGAATGGATGATGAGGATGATGACGGATTAGTATTTTTATAAAAGCATTATAATGAGAAGGGACACAGATGTGTCCCTTTTCTTTACTACAAATATTAGGCGTTTGCGAAACGCATTTGAAAATTGTATAAGTTGTGAATTTTTAACAAACCAACGCAGGCACGCTTGCGCTTCATCCACACGCAACGGTACTAAACTCGCAAGCTCGTTAAGTACCGGCGTGTTACAAGAGCCTGCTTATGGTATTTGTAAAAAATTCACAACGCAAAAGGTCATCTTTATGCGTTTCGCAATTACCTAACTACAAATATTAGGAGTGTGTAAATGATAACAATACCATTACAAATGGACAGTAAAGAACCAATATACGAACAAATCTATAAGCAGATTCGTAAGGAAATTATTGAGGGAAGAATCCCCTGTGGAACAAAGCTTCCCTCTACCAGGGGACTTGCCGCAAATCTGTTAGTGAGCAGAAGTACTATTGATATGGCATATGGTCAGCTTGTTTCGGAAGGATATATTGAAGCAGTACCTCAAAAAGGATATTTTGTAAGTAACTTAGAAACCCTTTACGAAGAAGGAATTGAGGTCTTCGTAGAAGATGAGGAAGAAAAAATTGTCAGGGAAAACAGTGAAAACTGTATTGATTTTTCTTTAAGTGGCGTTGATATGGATTATTTCCCTTATCATAATTGGAGAAAATTAATGAAAGAAAGCCTGATTGATGATAACAAGGAATTGTTTTTGTCAGGGAATCATCAGGGAGATTATGAGCTTCGAAAGACAATTTGTAATTATATACATCAATCCCGTGGAGTGAATTGCAAACCGTCTCAAATTCTTATTGGTGCAGGAAGTGATTATATGCTGTTACTGCTTAGTCATATTTTAGGTGAGAATCAGCATGTGGCAATGGAAAATCCGGCGTACAAACAGGCTTATACAATATTTGACAGTGTGGGATATCAAACAACATTTATATCCTTAGATGAGCAGGGTCCGATGTTAGAACCAATTGAACAATGTGGTGCAAATCTTTTATATGTTACACCCTCTCACCAGTTCCCTTCCGGAATGGTAATGTCTGTAAACAGACGTCGTAACATATTATCCTGGAGTGTGAAAGAACCCGGGCGTTATATTATAGAGGATGATTATGATAGTGAGTTTCGATATTACGGAAAACCAATTCCTTCTTTGCAAAGCCAGGATCCCTTTGAAAGGGTAATCTACATGGGAACTTTGTCAAAAGTGATTGCACCGGGTATTCGGTTAAGCTATATGGTATTGCCGGAACCGTTACTTCAAAAATATAAGAAGCGTTGTAGTTTTTATTTTTCTACAGTATCAAGAATTGACCAGCTGGTAATAGGTAAATTCTTTGAAGAAGGATATTTTGAAAGACATTTAAATCGGATGCGCAAAATCTATAAAAATAAACATGATTTGTTAATTCGTGAATTAAAAGGGATTTCCATGCCCATTGTAATAAAAGGGGAAAATGCAGGATTACACATTGTGGTACAGTTTGGTGCAAAAACGAAACAGGCAATGGAAATAGAGAAAAAAATTGTAGATTTGTCAAAACAAAATCATGTTATTGTATATCCAATATCTGATTATTATTTACAGGAGGAAAGTCGGATTCCATCTTTATTAATTGGTTTTGCAAAACTAAAGGAGGATGAAATTATGAAGGGAATCTCTATTTTAAAAGATGTTTGGAGCAAATCATTTACAATTGAGAATGGTAATGTTATATTTGATATAGATTAGAATTTTGTGACAAAAGGAGGAAGGACAATGTATCGACTGATAATTGAGGATTTGATGAAATGGTATGAAACATCACAAGAGAAAGTCTTGATTTTAAAAGGTGCAAAGGGTGTAGGAAAAACATGGACCATGATTGATTTTTCCCAAGGTTTTTATAGTTCCCTTTTATATGTGGATTTTGAAAAGGATAGTGAGGTATATTCTTTATTTAAGCAGGGAGCCCGGATTAAGGCTGATAAATTAATTGCAGCGATGTCAATGTATTGTGAACAAAACTATGTTGAGGGTAATACATTATTTGTTTTTGATGAGGCGCATTTATTTCCAAAGGCAATAGAAGCTATTATGAGTTTGAAGGAGCAAAAACCACAATTGCCTGTTTGTATCATTGCATCTACTCTTGGAACCCTTCCTTATGAAGCAATATATGAAAATAATTGGTATCATTTACAATTGTATCCAATGACATTTGAAGAGTTTTTAACTGCCAATAAAGCACAGGATTTGTGTAAATTTATTGAAAATCAGAAATTAGAACCGGTTGAACAGGATGTGATTGATGAGATAACAGAATATTTGAAGGTGTTTTATATTACAGGTGGTATGCCAATTGTTGTATTAGATTATATTCAAAATCATGATTTAAACCGTGTTGATGCCATTTTAAAAGCTTTAGTAATTCGTTGCAGAGAACATATAAACAGATATGTGCCAAAAGCATTAAGTTTGAAGGTTTTGAAAATTTGGGATAGTATTCCAACCCAGATGGAAAAAGATAATCGGAAATTTATGTATCAATATGTGGATGAAAAGGCCCGTGCAAGGGAATATGAAAAGTCTGTGGACTGGCTTGTGGAAACGGGACTTGTGAGAAAGGTTAACCGTATCAAAGACGGAATCCCGCCACTTAAAGATCAAGTGGATGATAAATCCTTTGAGTTATATCATTTAGACCATGGCTTGTTACGGGCTATGTGTGGATTAAATCATAACCAGGTTCGTGTAGATGATGAATCCATGGATGATATTAATGGAGCGTTGCTTGAACAGCTGGTTTTATCAGAGCTAACAATGAATAATACGGTACAGGCCCTTTATTTTTGGATTTCCGGAGCCACTGCCAGAGTCGATTTTGTTTTTGAAGATGATGGAGAAGTTGTACCGGTAGATGTTCAGTCTAAGGTACAAAGAAAAGCACAAAGTATTAAAGTATTTAATAGTAAATATAATAACCGTATGGCAATCCGTATTTCCTTAGACGGAGTAAGTTTTTCACGAGGAATTTTAAATATTCCTTTATATGGATTATGGAATTTCTAATGATTAAGACCCGGTGCATGAGATGGGTGAATGAAAATGATTGCGCTATGGCGTAAATTATGTGGAAAAAGGAATTGAAATGATATGAAATGGTGGAAACATTTATGCACAATTAATCATCACAAAATGCTGGTAATGAAATCCTGCTTTCGATTAGGATTATATAAACAGGGACTATTGCACGATTTGTCAAAATATAGTCCCACAGAATTTTTGGTAGGTGTAAAGTATTTTCAAGGTGACCGTAGTCCTAATAATGCCGAACGTGAGGATAAAGGATATACTTCTGCCTGGCTTCATCACAAAGGAAGAAATAAACATCATTTAGAGTACTGGATTGATTATGACTTAGAAAATGGTGGAATGACCGGAATGAAAATGCCCGTAAAGTATGTTGTGGAAATGTTTTGTGACCGTGTTGCAGCAAGTAAAAATTATAATAAAGAGAAATACAAAGACGATTTCCCGTTAGCGTATTTTCAAAAAGGGAAAGATAAGTATCTTTTACATGAGGATACAGAAGAATTATTAGAAACGTTGTTGAAAATGTTAGCCGAAAAGGGAGAGGAAGAGACCTTTGCCTATATAAAAAGGGAAATTCTCACAAAGGAAGTGAGAAAAGAAAAAATATAGTATTATTTTGAACTGTTTTGTTGATAATAAATAGTTTCATTATTGACAGTAGTTGGCAAGGGATGTTGTATCATTATTTTAGGTTTGTAAAGATTATTTTATATTTGATAAGAAGATTATCATTGACTGTTTATTAGAAAGGAATTTGTATGAGTTTTACACATTTACATGTACATACAGAATATAGTTTGTTAGATGGTGCATCCAAAATAAAAGAGCTGGTGCACCATGCAAAAGAATTAGGTATGAACAGTATTGCAATTACAGACCATGGGGTTATGTATGGTGTGATTGATTTTTACCGTGCCTGTAAGGCGGAGGGAATGAAACCGATTATTGGTTGTGAGGTATATGTAGCTCCCGGTTCCCGTTTTGACCGTGAGGTTGATAAAGGAGAAAATCGTTATTATCATCTTGTATTATTGGCAAAGGATGATACCGGATACCATAATTTAATGAAGATTGTGTCCAGAGGTTTTACAGAAGGTTATTACTATAAGCCTCGTGTTGACAGAGAGATACTGAAAGAATTTTCAGAAGGTATTATTGCTTTGTCGGCCTGTTTAGCTGGTGAGGTGGCTACAAAGTTACGCTTAGGTATGTATGAAGAAGCAAAGCAGGCCGCTTTGGAACATCAGGAAATCTTTGGTGAGGATAATTATTATTTAGAATTGCAGGACCATGGTATTACAGAACAGCATATGGTAAATCAGGGATTAATGCGTTTGCATGATGAGACAGGTATTCCCCTTGTGGCAACCAATGATATTCATTATGTTAAAAAAGAAGACTGGGCGGCACATGATGTGTTGTTATGTATTCAGACCAATAAAAAGGTAACAGATGACGACCGTATGCGTTACCAGGAAGGACAGTTCTATGTAAAATCCGAAGAAGAGATGCGAGCATTGTTTCCTTATGCCCAGGAAGCTATTGATAATACAGAAAAGATTGCACAGCGTTGTAATGTAGAAATTGTTTTTGGTGAACAAAAATTGCCAAAGTTTGATGTACCGGATGGTTTTACATCAGAAACCTATCTTCGTGCTCTTTGTCAGGAAGGTTTAGAGCGTAGATATGAGAATATTACACCGGAATTGCAGGAGCGTTTAGATTATGAGTTGTCTACGATTTCCCAGATGGGCTATGTTGATTATTTCCTGATTGTATGGGATTTTATCAAATATGCGAAAGACCATGGTATTGCTGTAGGACCGGGGCGAGGTTCGGCAGCGGGAGCCCTGGTTAGTTATTGTTTAGAAATAACAAATATTGAACCATTACACCTGAACTTACTTTTTGAACGGTTCCTGAATCCTGAACGTGTTTCTATGCCTGATATAGACGTAGATTTTTGTTATGAAAGACGCCAGGAAGTGATTGAGTATGTTGTTCGTAAGTATGGTAAGGAAAAGGTTGTACAGATTGTTACTTTTGGAACCATGGCTGCAAAGATGGTCATTCGTGACGTGGGAAGGGCGTTGGATGTGCCTTATGCATTAGCTGACCGGGTTGCAAAGTTAATTCCTCCGGGAGCACAGGGACATAATATGACCATACAGGAGGCGTTAACGATTTCTGCAGATTTAAAAGCTGCCTATGAGAACGAGCCGGATGTGAAAGAGTTATTGGATATGGCTATGAAGTTAGAGGGTCTTCCCAGACATGCCTCTATGCATGCAGCAGGTGTGGTTATTGGACAAAAACCAATAGATGAGTTTGTACCTTTATCAAAAGGCTCAGAGGATGCGATTACAACCCAGTTTACAATGACAACAATTGAAGAGCTGGGTCTTTTAAAAATGGATTTTCTTGGCCTTCGTACCTTGACCGTGATACAGGATGCTTTGCGTAATATTAAAATGAGTCAGGGTATCGAGCTGGATATTGATCATATTGATATGGAAGATGAAGAAGTATATGACATGTTAAGTGCAGGTCATACGGAGGGTGTGTTCCAGTTAGAAAGTAATGGTATGAAAAGCTTTATGACGGAATTAAAGCCTCGTAACATAGAAGATGTGATTGCAGGTATTTCTTTGTATCGTCCGGGTCCTATGGACTTCATCCCACTCTATATCAAAGGAAAAGAGCATCCGGAAACGATACATTATGATTGCCCGCAATTAGAGAAGATTTTAGCACCTACTTATGGCTGTATTGTTTATCAGGAACAGGTTATGCAAATTGTTATGGAGCTTGCAGGCTATACCCTTGGCCGAAGTGATTTGGTACGTCGTGCCATGTCTAAGAAAAAAGGCGATGTTATGGAAAAGGAACGGAAGAATTTTGTCTATGGCAATAAAGAAGAGAATGTTCCGGGCTGTATTTCCAAGGGAATTGATGAGGCAACGGCTAATAGAATATTTGATAATATGATTGATTTTGCAAAATATGCATTTAACAAATCCCATGCGGCCTGTTATGCAATTGTTGCTTATCAGACGGCATATTTAAAATGTCATTATCCAAAGGAATATATGGCGGCACTGATTACCTCTGTATTAGACCGTACGGATAAGGTATCCGAGTATATTGCCCATTGTAGAAAACTTGGTATCGCAATTTTGCCGCCGGATATTAATGAGGGCTACAGTTATTTTACAGTTACTGAAGATGGTATTCGTTATGGGTTGTCTGCTCTGAAAAGTGTTGGCAGGTCTGTAATTGACAAAATGGTAGAAGAAAGAAATTTACATGGTCCGTTTTCTTCCCTAAAGGATTTTATGGAGCGTCTTTCTTCAAAAGAAGTAAATAAGCGTACCATTGAAAGCTTTATTAAGGCTGGTGCCTTTGATGGTCTGGGTGCCAACAGAAGACAAATGATGATTGCATATTCCCAGATTTTAGAGGAAGTACATAAATCAGAGAAAAATGCAATGTCAGGTCAGATGTCTTTGTTGGACTTCATGAGTAATGAGGATAAGAAAGACTTTGAAGTGAAATATCCTAATGTAGATGAATATGATAAGGAAGAAATGTTAGCTTATGAAAAAGAAGTGTTAGGAATTTATGTTAGCGGTCATCCGTTAGAAGAATATATGACGCTGCTGGAAGATAACGTAACTGCCACTACATCAGATTTCGTTGCAGACCCTGATACGGAAGAAACCGTGGCAAAGGATCAGATTTATTATATCATGGGCGGTATGGTAACTGCCAATACCATTAAACTCACAAAGAATAATCAAAATATGGCCTTTGTTACATTAGAGGATATGTTTGGAACCATTGAGCTGGTAGTATTTCCTAAGGTTTATGAAAAGGTGAAACAGTATATTGAGGTGGATAGCAAAATCTTTGTTTATGGACGGGCATCTATTAATGAACGGGATAAAAAACTATTGGTAGATGATATCAAACCTTTTCATGAACTTTCATCAAAAATATATATTCAGTTTCCAAATCTTGAGCGCTTTGAGGAACAAAAGGATGACTTGTACGAAATTCTTGATGGGTACCCTGGTGATAGTGAAGTCATTATCATGTTAAAAGAAGAAAAAATGATGAAGCCATTACCGGAACAATTTCATGTGACATGTTCAGAAGAACTAATTTCAAGATTAAAGTCTGCATTTGGAGAAGGCAAGGTAATCAAAAAAGAAGGAAAAGTTAAGTTTGGTCATAATCGATTTTAATGTTACACCAATACATGATGATATGGAATAAAGATTACGAGGAATAGGAATGAGAAATGTAATAACCAGTACATCCAATAATAAAATAAAAAATATTGCAAAGTGTATGAAAAATGCCAGAGAACGAAGAAAACAGGATGTTTTTCTGGTAGAGGGGCTTCGCATGTTTATGGAAATTCCAAAAAATCTGCATGTTGAAACATTTGCAACAGAGGATTTCTATGAAAAACATAAAGAACTCTTTTCAGATATTTCTTATGAACTTGTAAGTGAACATGTTTTTGATACAATAGCAGATACCAAAACGCCGCAGGGTGTAATTAGTGTAGTAAAAAGACTGCATTACACTTTGGAAGATGTTACTAAGGGAGCGTGTCCTCTTATTATGGCCTTGGAAAATTTGCAAGATCCCGGTAATCTGGGAACAATTCTTCGTACTAGTGAAGGGGCAGGTGTAACCGGTATCCTAATGAGTAAGGAAACAGTAGATGTTTACAATCCGAAAGTGGTTCGTGCAACAATGGGTTCTATTTTTCGAATTCCATTTCTTTATGTCGAAAATCTGACAGAAACGGTAGAAAAGCTTCAAAAGCAAAATTTCCGGGGCTATAGTGCTCATTTACAAGGAAAGAACTTTTTCGACTATGATTATAGGAATCCGACAATTTTTTGCATTGGAAATGAAGGTAATGGTCTTTCAAAGGAGCTTAGTGAGGCAACAAATTACAAAATTAAGATTCCAATGTTGGGAAAAGTAGAGTCCTTAAATGCAGCAACTGCGTCAACTGTTTTAATGTACGAGGCAATGCGACAAAGATTTTGATTTCTTTGACAAAACTAGTCGAGATTAGAGCAAAAATCCCCGTTCTATAAATCCGTCTCCTGTACTAAGATATAGTACATAGTAAATGTTTTATTTATAGGGAAGGCACAAGATATAGTGCTTATTACAGTTATCTATAAAAGGATAATAAACATTTATTGTGGAAAATCTGTTAAGGTACATGGAAGGAGAAAAAAGATGACAGAGAAAGCATTAGCAAATAATCAGGCGGTAGTTGCCGGGGAAATCGTATCAGAATTTACCTTTAGTCATGAAATTTATGGAGAAGGATTTTACATGGTAGATTTATTAGTAAGCCGACTAAGCGATGCTACAGATGTGATTCCTCTTATGGTGTCTGATCGATTAATTGATGTGCATGAAAATCATATGGGAGAACGGATTGAGGCAAAGGGACAGTTTCGTTCATACAATAAGCATGAAGAAACAAAGAATCGTTTGATTCTATCCTTATTTGTGAGAGAACTAAATGTATTAAGTGAGGACCAGGAGATGCAGCATCCGAATCAGATTTATCTGGATGGTTATATTTGTAAAACTCCTGTTTATCGAATGACTCCCCTAGGACGGGAAATCGCAGATGTATTGCTTGCGGTAAATCGTGCCTACGGCAAATCAGATTATATTCCTTGTATTTGCTGGGGAAGAAATGCCAGGTTTGCCGGTAAACTTGAGGTGGGAGAACATGTTGCTATTTGGGGAAGAATTCAAAGTAGAGAATATCAGAAACGTTTAGACAATGACGAGGTTATTTGTAGAGTTGCCTATGAAGTTTCGGTTAGCAAAATGGAATGTTTAGAAGCTTAGGAATTACGATTTTCTAATATTTTATTTGCTTTTTCATTTTGTTTGTGCTAGGATATAGCAATCTTACATAAGGATGAAATTGTTGAATTACAGAGATACAACAAGTAATGAGGTATAAGATATGGAAAGTGTACATATTATTTATGGAGAAGGTTATGGTAAAACAGCAGCTGCTATGGGATTAGCAGTTAAGGCAGTGGGTGCTGGAGAAACCGTTACCATTGTGCAGTTTTTGAAAGGTACAGATGCAGATTATTCTAGTTTAGAGCAGTACGATGAAATCAATTTCTTTACGTTTGAGAACAGTGACAAGCCTTTTGACGAGCTGTCAGAGGAAGAACGGGCGGCCCAAAGGGAAAAGGCAATGAATAGTTTTCATTACGCAAAGAAAGTAATTGACACAGGAAGTTCAGATGTAGTAATTCTTGATGAGGTTTTAGGCTTGGTGGATTATAATATTATTTATGCTGAGGATATAGAAGAATTGCTTCGAATTAACAGCGATGTTAAGTTGATTATAACAGGACGTAATTGTCCGGATTCCATTAAGAAGCAGGCATCTATGTTGTCTCATATCGTGATGGATTAAGAAAAGCTACGTTTTATATAGAAAATATGATGATTTGGAACAGATATTCTTATAGGATGTCTGTTCCTTTTGTTTTATATTCAGCTTTAATTAAGATGGGTTTTGAAACAGGTTTGAGATAAGTTTGAGATAGGTTTGGGACAGGTTTGAGATAAGTTTGAGACAGGTCTGAGACAGGTCTGAGACAGGTCTGAGACAGGTTGGAGCTTTATTTAAGACAGGTTAGAGATAGGTCTGGGATAAGTTTGTGACTGATTGAAGATAGATTTAAGATAGGATTAAGGTAAGTTTGAGACAGATATAAGACAAATAATAAATTATTATTGTTATAAATTTTAAAAATAAACAGTATATAACACTTGACAACAGTTTTATACTGTTATATACTGTTTGTCAAAGGAGTGACGATATGCATATTATACTTAACAATACTTCCATGATTCCTATTTATGAGCAATTAATGGAACAGATAAAAAATCAAATCATTCAGGGAGAATTAAAGGAACAAGAGTGCCTTCCTTCTGTCAGAACCCTTGCGGCAGAATTAAAAATAAGTGCTTTAACTGTAAAAAAAGCCTATGACCATTTAGAGGAAGAGGGTTTTGTAGTTACTGTTCACGGAAAAGGAACCTTTGTTGCAGCTACGGATAAACAATTAGCCATAGAAGCCAGAAGAAAACTGGTAGAGGATGATTTTGCCGCTGCCATTCATAAGGCAAAGACAGTTGGAATGACAAAGGAAGATATTAGGGAAATTATTGAGATAATAATGGAGGAAACGGTATGGTAAAGGTAGAGAATTTGGTCAAAACATATGGTGATTACCGACTTGATGTATCAATGGAGATACCTTGTGGAAGGATTACAGGTATCATTGGAAAAAATGGAGCCGGTAAGAGTACTACAATCAAATCTATATTAGGACTTGTAACACCGGATAGTGGCAATGTTAGTGTATTTGGAAAAACTGTTACAGACCTTACGACGGCTGACAAACAAAATATAGGAGTGGCTCTTTCTGATTCGGGATTTAGTATGTATCTGACTGTAAAGGATATTATGAAAATCTTAGATAAGATGTATGATGCTTTTGATGTGTCTGATTTTCAAAAACAGTGTGAGCAGTTAGGATTACCGATGAATAAAGCCATTCAAAAGTTTTCTACAGGAATGAAGGCAAAATTGCGGGTGTTGGTTGCCATTTCCCATAAGGCAAAGCTTTTGATTTTAGACGAACCAACAGCCGGTCTTGATGTGGAGGCAAGAAATGAAATACTGGATATGCTTCGTGCTTATATGGAAGAGGATGAAAATCGTTCGATTTTAATTTCCTCCCATATATCTTCTGATTTGGAACATTTATGCGATGATTTATATTTGATTCATGATGGTGCAGTTCTCCTTCATGAAGAAACAGACAGGATATTAGATGAATATGCAGTCATAAAGGTGGAAAATAAGGAATATGAAGCGTTAGATAAACAATATTTAATGAAAACAAAACAGGAAAACTTTGGATATGTATGTATGACAAATCAAAAGAGATTTTACATGGAGAATTATCCGAAGCTTGTGATTGAGAATGCAACCATTGATGATTTGATTTTAATGTTGACAGGGGGTAAGTAATATGGCTGGTTTGATGGTAAAGGATTTTAGATTATTATTACAGAGAAAACAGTCTCTTTTTGTATTTTTAGTAATTGGAATAATGTTGAGTTTTTCTCAAAGCAGCAGTATTTTTGTAATTGGATATTTAACCTTTGTAAGCTTTACATTAGCCAGTGGAACCATCAGCTATGATGAATTTGATAATGGCTATCCATTTTTATTAACACTTCCTATTACAAGAAAAACCTATGTTTTAGAAAAATATTTGCTATGTCTGGCTGTGATTGTAGTTTCCTGGATTGCCGCAGTGGTGTTATGTTTTGTAATGGAAGGCATTTTGGGGAATCCGATTATGGTAAAGGATACATTACTTGTGTCAGTGGCAGTATTACCTACACCAATTTTCTTTATGGATATTTTGATACCGGTACAGATTAAGTATGGGGCAGAACGTGCCAGAGTCGTATTAATTGCCGTTGTTGGTATTATTACTTTGATTGGTTATGGCGTTATGAAGCTGCTTAATTATATGGAAATTGGAGAAGAGGAGCTGTTAGCAAATATTGCAAAGATTCCGGAATTCCTATTGGCATTGATGGTGATTGCGGTAACGATATTGGTTACATGGATTTCCATTATGATTAGCTATGGAATTATGAAGAAGAAAGAGTTTTAGTTAATAGGGGGTCAGACCCCTTTCACAGTTTGTTCACATTTTCTGACCCCCGTATTACTCTTGCACAGCATCCGGATATAATCGAAATACTTCTAAGAATTTATCAAAATTTTCTTCAAAAATCTCAACAAGTATCGGATCAAATTGCTTTCCGCTTTGGGCAATAATTTCAGCTTTTGCATCTTCTACAGACCATGGTTTTTTGTATGGTCTCCAGGATACAAGTGCATCAAATACATCTGCTATGGCTACACATCTGGCATAAATGGAAATATCGTTTCCTTTCATATGAAGATAGCCTTCCCCGTTATATTTTTCGTGGTGCTCGTAAGCAATTTGTGCAGATAATTCCATTAATTCTCCGGGGGCATTTTCTAACATTTGTTTTCCGTATTTAACATGTTGTTTTACAACCTCAAATTCATCATTTGTAAGTTTGCCGGGCTTTTCTAATATTTCGGTTGGAATCATAATCTTTCCTACATCGTGCATCATGGCAGCGGTACTTACCTTCCATATTTCCTCATCTTCCATTTCAAGGGCCTGACACATGATTTTTGTATATTCACAAACCCTTTTTACATGGGAACCGGTTTCCTGGGATTGTGCTTCTATCATCTCTGAAAGAGAGGAGATAACGGTTTGTTGTGTTTCATACAGTTCGTTGTTTTGTTGGGTTAAACGGTTAACCAGCTTTTGTACCTTGTTTGTCATACTAAGGGAAATGATTACCATAATGGTAAATTCAATTAATCTTGGAATGATACCATAAAAAATGACTCCGTGAAGGGTGACAAGGGGCTCATCCGGTACGTATTTTAGTTGAAATGCCAGTAAATGTGAAATGATAATAGTAGGATAGCTTAGTAAAGCGGTATAAATGACACAGGATTTTTCGCAATATAAACAGGCCACTATTACAGGAAATATTAACATAATAATTACATGATAAGAAAGGATTGAATATAGAAGACCTGACATAAGAACAATCATAGTTAAAAACATATATTTTAGAAAAGGCGTGTTGCGATGTAAAATATTATAAAATAATGTTGGCAACAGCATAATAATAATGGATACTGCCATTACCGGGTAAATAATATTAGCTAATTTAAATACTTTAAAATATGCCAATGCTACAATGATAAACATAAGCAGTGCACCAATACGACATATTAAAGCAAGGGTGTAATTCGTATCTTTTTTATATTCTAAAAGCAGTTTGCCGGAAAAGTCCATTTGTATTATCCTCCGATATAATATGTAATAATATTATCAATCCTTTGCACTTATCGTCAAGACAATCTTTATAAATGGATACATCGAAATACATTTTCCGTTTTATAAACATTTTAGGTCATATAAAAAAAGGATGTTATGTTTTTGTATGTAATGATATAATTGGAATAACAAGAAGCATGATATGCGGGAGTGAAGGCAGAATCCGCAGGCTGGTTTCATACATATAAATGAAAAGTATATATTTTGGAGGGTAAATTCTTGAATGCAAAAGAAAAAAAATTATCGTTATTAGCAGTTTTATATGTCATCATAGTTTATGCATCGCCACTATTATTTTTATTTGTGCTTAAACAATCATCGGAAAACGCAAATGCTATTATTTTTGGATTTTTATTTATGCCTATTGTGTTTTCAGTCATAAACCTGATTTATTTGAAATGTAATTATAACAATATCAGTAGAGATGCATTACTTAAGTGTACCTTATTAATTAAATATCTGTTGATTCCTATGTATATCGTTGGGGGAATGCTGAATGTATTATTATTTTTCCTTATATTTACACCGGTGGTATTTATGATATTTGTGTCGCCGTTCATCATAGGAATTTTATGTTTCTTTGGATGGATTTATATGATAGGCGGAGGTATTTTTTCTCTGGCATATATTATAAAGGCAGCAAAAGAAGGTGTGCATGGTAAATTTTTGTCTGTTATTGCAGGCGTTCTTCAATTCTTCTTTACCGTTGATGTTTTGTCTATGATGATTCTTTCTATAAAGGAGAAGAAATATATTCCGGCAACCATTTCCTTAGTTCTTATTATGGTTTTAGGATGTATTGGTTCTGTTTTATGGCTTGTGACACAGGTAATTTTTGGTGCGTAGAATTAGTGAAAGAGGTTAAAAATGATTTTAAACAATAGGATGATACCCATATTAGACCCCATAAATATTCTTTAAATCTAATAAATACAATTTATCGATTTAAGGAGAATGAAAATGAATAATCCGATTCTAAGTTTATCAAAAAAGGAATGGGCTCTTTGGATAGGCTCATTGCTTATTGTTACTGTTTCTAATGTAGTATCAGGCAATTTGGATTTATTAACACTTGTGGCAACATTGGTTGGTGTTACCTCTTTGATTTTTGCGGCAAAAGGTAACGTATGGGCACAGATTCTAATGATTGTATTTAGTATTCTGTATGGTATTATTTCCTGGCGCTTTCGATATTGGGGAGAAATGATTACCTATCTGGGGATGACTATGCCTATGGCTATATGGTCAACAATTACATGGATTAAGAATCCATCGAAAGAAAATGGGAATGAAGTAGCAATTCAAAAACTAAATAGGAAGCATGTAGCAGCACTCATCTTTTTTTGTTTTATTGTTACAGGTGGATTCTATTTTTTGTTAAGGGTGTTCCATACACCTAATATTATATTAAGTACAATTTCAATTACAACAAGTTTTCTTGCGGCATCTCTCACTATGCTTCGTTCATCATATTATGCATTGGGATACGCTGCAAATGACATTGTGTTAATTATACTTTGGATTTTAGCATCAAGGGAAAATCCAATATATATCCCGGTGGTGGTTAATTTTTCCATTTTCTTTTTTAATGATATGTATGGCTATTTTAGTTGGAAAAAAAGAGAATTAAAACAGAATGAAAACTGAGAATTTATGGAGGTTAGAGATGATAAAACGAATTAACTACTCGGTGCAGTTTTAAAACTGACAGCAGATTGTATCGAGGTTAATAGAAGGTTTAGGCTTATGTTGTCAGGAACTGCACCGT
>JBJENY010000090.1:0-41744 GCA_051880435.1 Lachnospiraceae bacterium
AAATATGTAGGTCAGGAGATTGATGTGCCGCCTAAGTTTGATCTCAAGTAAGGAGCGATGGATATGAATAAACCCTATATTAAAAAGTCACACGTCATTGCAGAGATTGCCAGTTATTTGTTTTTACTTGCAGCCATTGTTTTTGCAATTGTAAAAATCTGTACAACAGATGGACAGATTCCAACCCATTGGGATTTGAACGGTGAGATTGATGGATATGGTTCGCCGGTTTCATTACTGATTATGCCTTTGATTATGTTTTTCGCAAATCTGACCGTTTCCATATGTATACACCTTGTGTCAGCCGAGTCATGGAATTTGCCCTGTAAGCCAAAGCCGGGGCGTGAACTGATTATTTATTCTGATATGGTGTGGATGATGGTTTGGATGCAGATAGTTCTTGCTCTTTTCACCATGATAATGACCATGGCATTTACAAATTTCCCGGTGTTTATGGGTGCTTGTGTGGCTATGATTATACTGACTTTTGTTATACTGATAGCAGGAATTATCATAGCAGTTAAACATAATAAATAAATCATACAGCTTTCATGATGGAGTATCATCCGTGGTGGAAGCTGTTTTTTTATCCTCACCGGGCTTAAATAAAGTTAGATTTTAATTACTAACGTTTACTTTTTTGGAAACAAATAGTAAAATAAAAGAATTAAGGGGCAAAATATAGGATACGGGGATTATATAAATATGAATATAGCAGTATTATTTGGAGAAATCGGTTTTATCAGCCGCTACAAAATAATAGAGGGAATCAGAGACTGGGCAGCACAGGATAATGCGAATATCGTATTATATACCTGTGAAGGTTTTTTGTATGAGGAATTAGAAGATTATATTGCGGGAGAATATAATATTTTTAGTTTGCCGGAATTGTCTAATTATGATGGAGTGATTGTAGATTTAGACAGTATTCAGGATGAGAAAACCGCCGCAAATTTAAAATCAAGAATTGAAGAATCTAAAATTCCTTGCGTTTCCTTTGATAAATATATAGAAAATGCGGATGTGATTTCTTTTGATAATGAAATTGGATTTAAAAAACTGTTACAGCATTTAATAAACGACCATGATATTAAGGACATCATTTATATGTCCGGACCTAAGAAAAACAGGGATGCGGATCAGCGAAGACAGATTTTTGATTCTGTGATGACGGAGCATGGAATACATATTCCGGATGAGAATATTTTTGTGGGGGACTTTAATTTCGAAAGTGGACGGCAGATGATTCGGGAGCTTCTTGCATCCGGTAGAAGCATGCCCCAGGCGTTTGTGGCTGCCAATGACTATATGGCAATTGGGATTATGCAGGAACTGATGAAGGCAGGTATTGATATTCCGGGACAGGTGATTGTGACAGGATATGACAACTGCGATTTGATAGAATTAACAAGACCGCGATTATGCACTGTTGACAGGGGTGAGTATAAAGCCGGTCAGTTAGCATATGACAGCTTAAAGGAAAAAATAAATGGTGCCTTAGGCAGCCGTTCTTATATTGTGGAAGGCTCTGTGGTTGTGGCAGATTCTTGTGGATGCAAACCCTTGACACCAAAACAAAGGTTGGTGAATCCAAGTGTGGATACCCAGATTAGTATGGATAGCAGTTTAGATCTGTTGAAAAGCCTGTCTATTAGTTTTTCGGATATGGAAAATCTGGCTGAATTTGAGCAATGTATGGAAAAATATATTTCCAGAATGGGAATGGATTTTTTCTATTTTTGTCAATGCGGAAGCCGTTCCTCTTACTACAACGATTTGGAATTATGGGCAAGTGGTAAAAATGTTCAGCGGGATATTTCAAAGTTTCAGGAAAAGGCATGGTGTCCTATTGCCTATGAAGCAGGTGAATGGAACAGTTATACAAGCTTTGATATAAAGAATTTATTTCCACCTAATAGTAAATACAAAAAAGAAAACAGTTATTATATTGTAATGCCGGTGCATCAGGGAAAAGTATGTATTGGATATAGTATTATTGGTAATTTCCGTAACAGGTATTCCGGAAGAGTGATACAGCACCTTGTATTAAATATTGACCAGGCCATTGGTAATATTCGTAAGCAGGATATTATGAAGACCATGCTTGCGAAGATTAATAAGCAATGGCAATATGACGAGCTGACAAAAATCTATAACCGATCCGGTATGCGGGCGCAGGCCGAAGTTATGATTGAGGAGGCAAAAAACAAGAATACAGGTATTGCGGTTATTTTCTTTGACTTGGATGGTTTGAAAAAAATTAATGATACAATGGGACATAAGGCTGGAGATAACTATATTAAATTAATGGCAGATGGATTACTTTCGGCAGCAGAAAATGATGATATTGTTGCCAGGTATGGTGGTGACGAATACATTTTTATGACGCAACAGATTTCCTTGGAAGCTGCCAAAATGAAATTTGAACGAGTGAAATCCTATATTGGAGAAGATGTATTCTACAGTGCAGGCTTGTCTTATGACAAGGTTTATGATTTTCAGGGGCTGAAGCGTTTGATTGAAGAAGCAGACGGATGCATGTATGAGGCTAAAAAAATGAAAAAATGAAAATGCTGGATTGATATTTTCCAAGGTATAGCACAGAATGACAAACACAAAATCGCCTAATCTAAAACCAGACTTTAGATTAGGCGATATTTGTTAGATAAGGTGGAAGGAAAAACAAGTGGATTGGATGCAAGGCAAAAAGCAACATAATCGAAGTGGCAGAAAACAACTGTTATAGAAACGAAGAAGGAGAAACAGGAATGGAATACAGTGTGTTAAGAGGAAGTAACCAGATTGGTGGCTCTGTTGTTGAAATAGTAAGTGAAAAAGGAACAAAAATATGGGTGGATTTTGGTTCGGAATTATCAGTGGATGAAGAAATGTCTACAGATGGTGAATTAATTGCCAGAATGAAGAATGAAAATACCAGACCGGATGCGGTATTTTTTACCCATATTCATGGAGACCATATTGGGTTACTGTCTCATGTAGAAGATGGGGTTCACATTTACATAGGAAAAGTTGCAAAAGAAATGTTAGATAATATTCATGAGACCTTGCTTCATACCAATTTCCTTTCTCCAAAGGAAAGAGAAATCATGGAGCGGGAACAAGCCATATTAAATAACCGGGATTTTGTACATTTCTATCAGGAACCTGAAAATGATACCATCCCCATAAGTAAGGTGAAAGATGATATTTCTTATTCCGCAGTGAGAGTGGACCATTCCGTATATGATGCCTATATACTGCGGTTTGATGCAGATGGAACATCCATTGTACATACAGGTGATTTCAGAGAGCATGGAAGATTAGGGGAAGAAATGGAAAACGACCTTCGGAAGCTGTGTCCTAAAAATGCTGCCCCTATAAATGTTTTGATTACAGAAGGAACCATGATGAGCCGTCAGGGAGAGAAGGTCCTGAAAGAAGAACAGTTACAGGAACAGGCCACCATAATATTAAAAAAACATAAATATGCATTTTTGCTCTGCTCATCTACAAATATGGAAAGTCTTGCTTCCTTTTATCAGGCAGCTAAGGCGACAAACAGACATTTTTATTGCAATTCTTATGTAAAAGCACAGCTTGATTTGTATACGAAAGTGGTGGGAAAACCGGGAACAGATCAGGAGAATCCGGACTTTATTTTTGATGATGTGAATTTGATTTATCAGGCAAAAGAACAGTACGAAGAGTTGAAAAATGATGGTTTTGTCATGCTGGTTGGTAAAAATCCTTATTACCAGAATCTCATGAACCGGTATCGGGAAGAATTTGGAGAAGATAATATTATTCTTTTTTATTCCATGTGGAATGGTTATCTGGAACCTTCAAAGGAATATACCGATGATTTGTTAGTGAACATCGTAAGTGAATGGGATGAAAATATGGTTGAAAAGCTTCATACAAGTGGTCATGCCGAAAGGAAAACTATTGAGAAGGTAATTGAGCTTGTGCATCCTACAACGGCGATTGTGCCCATTCATACTGAAAGACCACAGGCATTTAAATCTCTGAAGGTTAAGGGATATGAGGATAATGATATTTCCCGACTTGTAAAGGTTGGAATTGATAAAATTGGAAAAAATTATAAACAGCTGTATTATGGAGATAAGTATATTTTGAATTATTCCAGAACCATTCAATGTGAGTGGGAGGAGGATAAATTAAAGCTATTTGTAAGTTGTCCATTAGAGAATATGCAGACTGATGCTGCGGCCTTTGAAGGTATTATCTGTGTACTTTGGAGTAAATTTCCTGACATAATAGTGGAATTAGGATTTAAGCAAGGCAACAAATGGGAAAAACATTTCCCACTGCCGACTTATATTGATAAAGGTGGACATGAACGGGTTGCGTCGGATACCCTTCATTATATGAGATTTTTGTACCGGGTAATGAAATTTCGGGAACGGTTCGGTCAGGATGGGCGGTTTCAGGTTGCCGAAGCAAATGAAGATGAAATAAATCAATTTGAAGCATGTTATGATAACCCTGCAAATCAATATTATGTAACGAAACCCGGTAAAAATAAATCAGGAATCAGAAAGACAAATGAATTATCAGAAAATCATTTGGAAAAATGGTTTGTGATGCATTCAAGAACCAATGAGCAGGGAGAAAATAAATTCTATGATTTACTAAAAGGGGTAATGCCACAGGATATCCATGCTCCGATAAAACTGTATGATCAGTTTCCCTGCCGGCTGTTTGTGAATACCAAAAAAGAAAGTAATAAAATATTTAGCAGTGGATTTATTGATTTATGGGGCATTGGTAATGAGGGAGAGCTTTGCATATTTGAACTGAAGAAGGAAGGCTTTGAACCATTAGGTATTATTTCGGAATTATTCTTTTATGCCATGCTTGCCTGTGATATGAGAAAGGCTAATGTCTCTGATAAAGGGGCGTCTCATAGAGGCTTTGATGAATTTATGGCAAGTGATAAAGAAAAGCCGGTGAAAGCATATTTTTTGGCTCCGTCCTTACATAAAGAAATAATGGAAAATCTGGAAAGTATTTTGCATATGTTAAGCTGGCAAAAGGATGTTATTTTTGACTATATTCAATTTGACCAAAGTCAAATTGTGACAGAAGATACAGACAGATTTCTTGATAAGCTGCGTTCTGATTGGGAAGGTTTTGATTATGACCGGTAGAAGGGTCTTTGTTGAACCGACCTCCAAAAGTTAGACCTAAAATCTGACAATTGAGAGGTCGGTATTTTTGTGTTGCGAAAAATATTACCCAACCTATAATTTATAATTTCATTAGAAACCGTAAACAGGGACCTTGATAATTACATATTTCAAATGCGTTTCGCAAATGTCTATTTTTCTTTGTTTGAAAGGAGAATGCTTATGCTTAGTAAAGAGGAGTTGTTAAAGGATGATATGCATTTTGAGGCAATGGAAAGACTAAAACTGTTACAGGTTTCGCTGCCTCACCGTAATTTTTATTTCATCAACAGAATCTGTGTCAAGGCAATTGTGGATCATCAAGAGAAAAAAATAACAGTGGAAGAACCATCGGAGAAAGAACTTAAAATGATTAAGGAAATGGAGAAACAAAAGCAAATCATGATTTATTATATGATTCAGGATGAAGGCTTATGGCCGGATGGTGCTACATTTCCAAGATATACCTTTCTTCATGTGGATTCCTTTAAAGAGGAATATGAATATGTGAAAGAGGAATGTATTGTAAATTGTCATACAGTGCCGGCGTATGTGGTGAATATGGAAGAACCTGACAATCCGGAATTAACAGAGGTTTTGATTGGGAATATAGATGGTGTGTTAATACAAACCTCCTAATCATGTTGGGAAAGGGTTTGTCAGCTGATAAGTGTTAATAGGAGGTGCTAACATGGAGAATACATACTGGTTGCGAATCTGTTCGAAAGACGTTTCAGACAAAAATGTATTGATAGAGAATTTGTTGCATTATTCCCGGTGGCTAATAGATAATGCATTGGAACATGGATTTTTAATTGATCATAACGTGCCCGGCGGTAATAACGTTACGGCCTCCCTGATTTTAAGGGCAATGGTTTCAGCAGAAATTATCCCCGGTTTTCAACCATATCCTTTTTATCACGACTTATTGTCAGAGCATCATTCCATGAGAGAACAGATTGGTAAGGGTGTCATTCCTAATTTGCGATTTGGTTTTTCTAGTGCCTACACTTATTCCTATGCATATCTTCATTTTGTAACAAGGGAAATCGATACTTCAAAGTATGTAGACCGTGGGTATCAGTTAGTTTCTCCGGAGTGGGAAGAGGAGCATGAAAAAAGTGTTTGTATTGAAACCTATATCAGTAAGCGGACTGAGAATTTAGAAAACAGCCGGGACAAAGCCATGAAGGAATTTAAGGATATTTCGTTAAATGATAAGCACATCATTGAAGGACTTGCAAGCAAATGTTATGGCGTTTCCGGTATTACTACCTTTGAGTGTCTTGTTGATGTGATACAGCAAAGACAGCAGAAAGGACTATCCTGGGCTGTACTAGAGGGGATTATGCAAATATATGAAAAAAGTTTAATGCCATATGATGTATGGGAATCGTTATGATGGGAAGCAGATTAGGAATTGTTTATATGAAGCAGACGGGGAAGTATTCTTATGAAGCAGACGGGGAGGTATTCTTATGAAGCAGATGTTATTGGAAGAATTAAAATATAAATGGCGGGAAATAAAGGCGTCGGATGTTGATGAGGGTTTGTGTCAGAGGGTGTTGGATGCTGTTCATAAAATATTGTATTTAGCGGAGTTGGCAAGAAAAGAAGGTCTTTTGATATTAGACGTGGAGGCTGAAAAGCTGGATTTAACAAATGCAAATGATAAGTATCTTTCTTATCTGACAAATGCTGTAGTGTCAGGTTTTGAAACGGAACTGATTAGGACAATGGGGCTATACCGTTTGGTGGCGTTAGATTTACCTTCCTATGAGGGACTGATTAATTTCATATACTTAGAAGGACTGCTTATGATTCAGGCAGGTGAAAATTACTGGGTAATGGAGCATTATTTACAATCACTGCTGCCGGAAATGATATTGAAAAAGTATGAGGAAAATATGGTGAAGTAAAATAGAGTAAAGATTTTGTCGGTTGCACAATTTCGTGTTTTCATTGGGGAAAAATGTAGGTATAATGAGGAATATAGTGGAATTGACAAAACTGTAATTTACAAGAGAAACACTTATACAGGCTAATAAAACCCGGATGTGTTTCGAAAATAGGTCACTAAACAAAGTGAAGGAGCGACACATATTATTCGGGGAAGAAGAGAGGTGGAAGCATGGCATCCAGTAATGTGTTAAAGATTTTATATGTATTAGATATGTTAAAGAGAACAGATGAATTTCATCCCATTAATTCCACAGAGATCATTCAAAAATTAGAGGCAGTAGGATTATCTGCAGAACGAAAAACCATTGGGAAATATATACGGATTTTAACAGAAGAAATGGGATATGATATTGTTCTTTGTGAAAATAAAAATTTAGGCTGGTACATGATTGGTCAGGACTTTGAAGATTATGAATTAAAAATTCTTGTGGATGCCGTGAATGCTGCGAAGTTTATTACTGCAAAGGAAACAAGAATTCTTCGGAAAAAGTTATTAAATCTGGCAACGAAAGAAGGTACCAGAGTTATTTCTTCAGGAAGTCTTATGGACGAAACCCTTAAGATGGAAGATAAACAATTTGCCAACAAATTCGATACCATTATGAGGATTATTGCAGATAAAAAACAGATGCAATTTCAATATATGGAGTTAGGTCCGAATAATCATAAATTTCTGCAAAATGAGAGCTTGGTTTATGAAGCTACTCCTTATTATTTAGGGGTATGGGGACATGAATATTATGTGGTGGCTTGTATCGCCGGGAGTCATCATGTCAGCTTTTATTCCGTGGAGATGATGAAAAATGTTGAACCGGTAAATGTACCTGCCCGTCCTATGTCAGAAGTGATTGAGTTAAAAGATATAGGTAAAAACGGAAGAACCTTTGGAGATTTCATGAAGGAAACCATTAATTTACAAAATGGTACTGTGAAACCAATAAAATTAAGTGGTGTAAATGCATTACAAAAGGAAGTGGTAAAAAAGTTTGGAAATCATATTTCCTTTCGTGCTAAGGATGAAGAACGGTTTGAGGTGACGGTGGAAGCAGTTGACTCACCGGGATTATACCAATGGATTGCTCAGTATGGTAACAGGATGAAAATTGAATCCCCTGTAGAATGTATTGAAAACTATAAAAAATATATACAGGATGCACTTATGCAGTACGAATCATGAAAATGAATGCTGTGTTTGTTCTTACACATGTATGAACAATATTTTATAATCTAGGAAAACAATAATATAAATATAAAAAATCCGGTGGGATTACCACCGGATTTTTGCATGTGAATAGGAATGGAGTCAGTCTACTTGATTATAGATTGATCAATTATTTAACTCATTCAGTCGTATCTTTACTGCATCCGCAATGTTTTGTACATGGTCTGCCTCATTAGAAACAGCACAGGTAGAAGTAAAGAGCTGATTGATTTTGTCACTCATTTCATTAATTTCATTGCCAAGACGCTTGGTTTCCTCCAATAATCCCTTGACAGATTTAACGATTTCGTCCCGGTTGCTATCACTGTTTTTTGACATCTCCCGGCTGTCGTCGGAAAGCTGCTTAATCTCATCTGCAATGACAGCAAAGCCTCTGCCGGCATCTCCGCTACGGGAGGCTTCCACAGCGGCATTCATGGCAATGAGATTCGTCTGCATAGAAACATCCAGGATGCTTTGATTCAGCTTTTCCAGTTTGGAAAGGGTATATTCTATGGATGCAAAAGAGGATTCCAACAGTTCGCAGAATTCCTGCATTTTTTTCATGGCGATACTGATATTTTCACATTCATTTTTATTAATTTCTGAATTGGTAATCATATCCTTGATTGACTGTTCTAACTGTGTGAAATCATCACCGATAAAATTGCTGATTTCCTGATTCTTAGCAAGAATCTGATGATTTTGAACTTCTACACTGGTCTTGATTTCTTCTAACTGTTCTTTCATGTAATGAACACAGTTTGCCGGTATGTTGGTACCGTTAAATATAGCAGTAGCCATTTCGCTACAGTTGTTATAGCCACAGGCACCACAGTTGATTTTTCTGCTTTCAGGGGTTAGCTTGTTCATTCCTGCATATACAGAGTCTAACTGCAGGTCGGTTGGTATTTGCAGCGTCACTCTTCCTGACTTGTCTGTATATTTTCTAATAAAGTCCTCAAGCTTTAAGCTTTTAAATTGACGGTTCAGTGCTTTTAGTCTTTTTGCAGGGGATGCATATTTTGCAAAGGCACCGGTTCTGCCATTTTTCTTACATTTATTTTTAATTTCATTTATTGCATAATATGCATTGTCACTATCCCATTTGGATGGTTCGATTCCGGTACCGTAAAGACAACCCTTATCGCAGTTTAGTATATCCACCATAAATAATTCTTTTGTACTGGTGGAAAGGGCAGCTTCATTTTTCTTTAAATACTCCCAGGCAGCTTTATCTCCTTCTACCTGACGAATAAATACTTCTTCGCCACAGAACCAGTATACATTCTCTTTTAAACCACCGGGCATTGGATAAATGGAGCCTAAGCCATATTCAATTTCATCCTCTGCATTATCTCCGTAAATGTGATGTTCTCTGACATACTCCATAAGATGGTTAAAAGTAACATTATAAGAAACCATACCACCGGTGTTGGGATCATCTATCTCTGCTTTTTTGGCAATACATGGAGAGATAAAAGCTAACTTATCCTTAATGCCCTGATATTTTTTTGCGTAAATGGCAGCGCACATCATTGGACTGTGAACCGGCATTAATTTTTTTAACAGCTTAGGACTGTAGCGTTCTATGTAATTAACAACAGCCGGACATGGCTGTGAAATGCCACCTAGGAAATTATTTTGGGTTATATAGTTAATATAGGCCCAGGTGGTAATATCTGCACCGAAGGATACCGATATGATATGATTGACTCCCAGTTTTTTTAAGCCTCCAAGAATGGAACCATATTCCTTTGGGTAATTTGCAATAAATGCAGGTGCAAGAAGAAGAGATATTTTTTCTCCTCGTTTTAGGTCTTCAAAGAATCTCTCGGTATCGTCCTGATACTCCCTGGCTTCATGTTCACAGGCCTTCAAACAGGCACCACAGTTAATGCAGTTTTCCGGATGAACATGAATTTTTTGTGTTTCATTTCCGTAACTTGCGGAATAGTTAGCAGTAACTACCGGACATACGGAAATACAACGGTTACAACCCTGACATTTGTCGTTGGTATATACTAATGAATCGTTGGTATACATAGTCTCCCCCTTTCTTATGTATATGGAATTTATAATATCCGTCACTTTTTTCTACATTACTACTATCATACTTCATTTTTCACCCAAAGAAAACAATTATTTATAAATCTTAGTAACAGAACCGGTGATATGTTTTATGGGAAGCTTCATGTATTTTTGAATTCCTTTGGTTTGAAATTCATATGAGAATATGGTATTTTAAAATGAAAGAAACTGTTGTTTGCAGATGATTGAGGGGAATTTATGAATTTTTTGCTATTTGAGCGCTCTAATATTTTAAATATTTTTATTTTATTACTATTGATTGGATATAGTTTTTATTACACAAAAGGAAGAAGTGGAAATAAAACGGTCTTCCAGCTTTTTTTTACAGCCCTTTTTCATGTTGTATTTTGTATGATTACAGAAATTACTGTGAATTCACCGGAAGTTTCTACCAAAACAAATGATGTTTTGCATTTTTTTCTTTACTTTTTTGCCCTTATGTTTGGTGTGAAATATTTTGAGTATGTATTATCTTTTATTCTAATGAAAAAAAAGCAGTTTAAATACAAGATTTGTGTGTATGTTCTGGCTATCATTGGAATGATTGTTTATGTAATTAAGCTGCCTTATTATGCCTATGGCTTTGGAACGAATTATAGTACCGGTATCGGTTTGTTTGTTGGATATGGATTGTTCTTTTTCATGATGGTTAGTTCCAATGTGTTATTATTTATTTTTAGAAAACGGATCGATAATTACATTCTTTACTCCGTTTTACCGATTTCTGCATTAAGCATTGCAATTGTATCGGTACAGGCAATCATACCGGAGTTTTTATTTACCGGTAGTGCAGTAACATTAATAGCGATTGCCATATTTTTTACGGTAGAAAATCCTGTTCGAAAAGTGCAGGAACGGGCTTACATTGATTATTGTACAGGGGTTTATAACCGTAACTGTTATGAAAATGATTGTCGTGTGTTGTCTGAAAAAAAGAAAAAAAAGAATCTCGGTGTTGTAATCTGTGACTTGAATTATTTGAAATTTATTAATGATACCTATGGTCACTTGGAGGGAGATCGGCAAATATCCATGGCTGCAGAAGTGTTGCAACAACATATGAAGGATGCTTATAAAGTATATCGAACAGGTGGCGATGAATTTGTTGTCCTATATATGGGGGACAAGGTAAGTTTCATAGAAGCCGAGATGGACGAAGTGCGTGAATCTTGTAAAGAAAAAAATCAGACTACAAAGGTTCCTTTAGAAATGGCCATGGGTTATGCGTTGATGAACGAGGGAGAAACATTAGAGCAGGTGGTAAAACGTGCAGATGAAATGATGTATGCGAATAAGAAGGAATTAAAAAAGAAAAGCAATATTCCTTCCCGTTAAGATTTTTTTGTTTAGATCGATTAATAAATGATGGGGTGACTATGGAAGAACGAGAACTTCGGATGAAAAGGAGAACAGCAGCAAAAAGAAAAAAGAGGATTAGATTAGTTTTGGTATGTTCTCTTATATTATTGGCAGGCGTAGTGATTGTACTTGTGATAAAAAAAGATAAACTGTTGCAGGTATTAAAGCCTTCAACAGAGGATATTACTACGGAAGCGATAGTAGAAGAAAAGGAAGCTGTTATGGTACAGGCAGAGGTTTCTACTGAGGAAACACCAAAGTATCTGGAGCTTGTTGGTTGTAGTAGTTTGATAGATGATGCTTTTGGAAGCTGGTTATGGGAACATTATGAGGATGGATGCGTGATGATAATGACCGCAATTGACAATGGTTCCTATGAGGATAAATTGTGGCATGAAGCTACGGGCAAATCCATTCATGTTTTAATGGATGAGTATTTGGGATATCTGGATTCGGAACAGTCCCAAAAGGAACATCTGATTTATGAAAAGCAGTGTGCCAATGAGGAGTATATCAGTCTTTCTTTTGCAGGAGATATTTCTTTTGCAAGTGATTATGCTCCGGGACAAAATTATAATAATTATGGAATAAATGGAGCCTTTAGTCCCGGTGTGATACAGTGTATGCGGGAAGCAGATATTTTTATGCTGAATAATGAGTTTGCATATACAACCGGTGGAGAACCTCAATATTCCAAGGGATATATTTTCAGGGCTGACCCCTCAACTGCAACCCGTTTACAGGATATGGGTGTGGATATTGTTTCCATTGCGAATAATCATGCTTATGATTATGGCGCTACCGGTTTTGTAGATACATTAGATACCTTAGATTCTATTAATGTGCCATATGTTGGTGGTGGCAGAAATTTAGAGGATGCCAGTAATCATATTGTTTATTTTGTTGCCAATGGTATGAAGATTGGTTATATTGCAGCTACTCAGGTAGAAAGGGATTTGCCCATTTATACCCAGCCGGCAACGGAAAACAGTCCCGGTGTAGTACGATGTTATGAGCCGGAACTGGTAAATGAAATGATAAAAACGGCAAAGGAACAATGTGATTTTGTCATTGTATATCCCCATTGGGGGACGGAACTGGTCAACTCCATTCAAGAGGACCAAAGAGCTTTGGCACAGTCTTTTGTTGATTCCGGTGCTGATTTGGTAATTGGGGGACACGCCCATGTTTTGCAGGGAGCAGAATATTATAAGGATGTACCTGTATTTTATGGATTGAGTAATTTTTGTTTTAGTAGTAAAGTAAGAGAAAGCTGTATCATTAATATTTCTTTATCCATGGATGGAATTCGTGATATTTGTCTGATTCCTTGTATGGAAAATGGTGGAATTACCATTCAGTGTGATAAGGGAGATGGAAATTATGAACATATTATAGATATGATGAATACATATTCGCCGAATATCCATTTTGATGAAAACGGATATGTGACAAAGGTAGAGTAAATTATTTTATTAGTCGGTAGATAAATAGTTTTGTAGTTGAGGTGGTTTTATAGTTGAAATAGTTTGTAGGCAAGATAGTATTGAGTTTTATTTTTGTAATAATAGAAAAGAGACTGGTGTTTGATATCAATCATGCCGGGTGAAGGAGGTACATATGGCATTGTTAATAGATGCTTCAGCAAACATAACCATATATGTGATAGCAGGTATTATCTTATTTTTTGTTGGAACTATCATTTTTTCTTATCTGAATCGGGTCATAGAAATTTTGCCGGAAGGTATTGAGGATTATGATGAAAACATGACAAAAGAGGAGTTGGCGGCAGAAAAGCTTAGGCAAAAAGAGCTTGCAAAGGATAAGAGAAAACGGTTATGTCAATTCGGTACAGCCTGCCCTCATTGTGGAAAAACCTGGAAGCTAAAGGATATGATTCCCATATTTTCATGGCTGGTAAATGGAAAAAAATGTCCCGATTGCGGTGAAAACATTTCAGCAAGACATACCATAATTGAATTGACAGGTGGAATACTGGCTGTCATTCCTATTTTTTATTATGGATTGTCCCTTCAGGGTTTACTGGTTTTTCTGGTTTATTGTGTATTAATGACAATTGCTGTTATTGATATGGACACCCAATATATTCCCCCTGAGTTAAATATTGTGTTGGCTGTTATCGGCATTATTTCCATTGTTGTGTTGCCGGGACCAACATTAGTAGAACGTGGAATCGGGGTTGTTTGCGTCAGTTTACCATTATTACTGATAACATTAATTGTACCAGGGGCTTTTGGCGGTGGTGATATAAAAATGATGGCTGCCATTGGAATACTGCTTGGATGGAAGGGTACTGTAATGGCATTTATAATAGGATTACTATTAGGTGGTGCTTATGGAGCCTATGTTTTGATTACCAAAAAAATGGGAAGAAAAGAGCATTTTGCGTTTGGTCCTTTTTTAGCAATTGGAATTGCCATTTCCATTTATGCTGATTGTGGAACAAAGTTTATGAATATGTATATAGATTATATTATGGCAGCCTTTCAGCCGTATTAAATGGATTTTTGAAGGGAGAGTATCATTTCCTATATCTTATTTGTTGTAGTTGTTGTTTTGTTTATGCTTATGGGCATGGCAATAAATGGGATGTTTTACTGATTGTTAATGTAATGATGCTTATATTTGCAAAACTTGTGGTATGCAGTAGCATATAGATGATTTATAATAGTAGGAGTGTAAGGATGAATATTAATAGTCTGTCCGTTCGTGGTGTTGAGTTTGGAAGTGGAATAACAAAAATATGTGTACCGATTATCGGAAAAACAGATGAGGAAATTTTTTATCAGGCAAGAGAGATTGTAAAAGAAAAACCGGACTGTATTGAGTTTCGGATAGACTGGTATGAGCATGTCTTTGAAGAAAACAAGGTTCTTGATTTATTAAGAAATTTACGGGAGATAATCGGGAATCATGTTTTGCTGTTTACCTTCCGCTCGGCTTTAGAAGGTGGAGAAAAAGATATATCAACAGATGATTATATACGGTTATGTCGGGCAGCATGTTCTAGTGGATATATAGATTTGTTAGATGTAGAGGCATTTATGGAAGAAGGTTTGTTAGAAGGGTTAATTCCGGTTGCACATGAAAATCATGTTTATATAATAGGAAGTAACCATAATTTTTCTTTTACACCGGGGGAAGATGAATTATATAAACGATTAGTAGACATTGACAATATGGGAGCAGATATTCCAAAGCTTGCTGTGATGCCGGTAAAGGAGCGGGATGTTCTGAATCTGCTTTCAGCAACACTACAGTATTATGAAAAAGGCGGAACAAAACCGATTATAACCATGTCAATGAAAAAAATGGGTGCAATCAGCAGACTTGCCGGAGGTGTGGTTGGTTCAGCTCTTACTTTTGCAACAGTAGGTGAAGCATCCGCTCCCGGTCAGTTACCAATTAAGATGATGAAGGAAGTTCTTAAATCAATTTAAATCCAGTCATAATGGTTTTTTGATACGTTTAAATAAGAAAATTTTATGCGTTTCGCAATGCCTATATGAAAATTTTTCAAAAAGGAGATTTCACATATATGAATCCTGAAAATAAAAATATACCTCGTAATCCAAATAAAAAAATGTCCGATGACGAAATTAATGAATTATTGGAACTTGCTGCAGCGCAGGTTAATAGTGATAATTATCGGGAAAATATTGATTTAAAGCAGAAGGAAGCAGCCGAAAGGGAAGTAAAGCAGAAAGAGGAAGCAAAGAAGAAGGAAGCTGCCGAAAGAGAAGCGAAACGAAAAGAGGAAGCAAAGAAGAAGGAAGCTGCCGAAAGAGAAGCGAAACGAAAAGAAGAAGCAAAGAAAAAGGAAGCTGCCGAAAGAGAAGCGAAACGAAAAGAAGAAGCAAAGAAAAAGGAAGCAGCTGAAAGAGAAGCGAAACGAAAAGAAGAAGCAAAGAAAAAGGAAGCCGTCGAAAGGGAAGCAAAACGAAAAGAAGAAGCGAAGAAGAAGGAAACTGCCGAAAGAGAAGCAAAGCAGAAGGAGGTAGCAAAGAAAAAGGAAGTTGCCTCAAAGGATATGAATAAATCAAATGAGAATAAAAAGGAAGTTTCTAAAAAAGAGAATAAAGTAGATTTTGATGATGTTTATGTAACGACACCAAAAGAAAACCCATATAAAGAAAAATGGACCTTTGGCAGAGTGATTGGAACATTTTTAGAATTTGTATGGACTGTTTTCAAAATAGCAGTCATCGTAGCAGTTGTAACAGTTATTTCCGGCGTATTATTATCCAGAGATTTGATGATTAGAGGCAGAAGCGGTGAACGCCAATGCTTGCAGGATATGACAGTTGCTTCAAGTGTTAATAAGAACAAATCCTTAGAATCCACAAGAGTAGAAAGCTGGCTAAAATCAGTGGATGTGAAAAAGCATACATTAGAGGCTGATGATGGGAAAATATTGATTGCCCGTTCTTATACAAAGGGTGGTAACCGATGGGTTGTGGTTTTGCATGGATATGGTGAAACCATGGAAGATGTAAATGATATTGCAATGCATTATTCTAACGAAGGGTATAATATTTTAATTCCGGACCTACGTGCCCATGGTGAAAGTGAAGGTGCTTTTTATGGTATGGGCTGGTTAGACCGCTTTGATGTCATTAACTGGATTGATATGATTTTAGAAGAAAATCCGTCAGCACAAATTGCCATTCATGGAGTTGATGTAGGAGCGGATACAGCACTGATGCTTGCAGGAGAGCCTTTGAAAAGTAATATTAAGGTGATTGTGGCAGAAGGTGCATATACCCGTGCCTATGATGTAGTGAAAAAGGAATTCAAAGTCAGACACCCGAAGTTACCATCATTTCCATTTTTATATATGATTAATCCTGTTATGAAGGTTTGGGCAGGCTATTCACTAGTGGAAGCTGATGCAACAAAACAGGTGGTAAATGCCAAGATTCCTATACTTCTAATTGCCGGTAATAATGATACATATGTTGATAGTGAAATGACTGAGGAACTGAATCAGACGATTGGTTCGCCCCATGAGGTGATTACAATTGCCAATGGTGCCCATGGAGACTGTCGTTATTCAGATGGAGAAACTTATTATAATAAGGCATTAGAATTTGTGAAAAACAATATGAATTAGAAGGAACAGTTATGTCAGAGAAGATAAAGTATGACAGATTGTCAGAGGATATACAAAATAGAATAAAGTATGATAGAGAACATGGTATTAAAAATCCTTATCGAACTGAAAATGCTGATGCTCTTCGCAGACGTATGGATTGGGATAAGAATACATTATTGCGACCTGCCTATGTGAGAGATGTGGAAAAGATACTTCATGTTCCTTATTACAACCGATATGCAGACAAAACACAGGTATTTTCTTTTTATAAAAATGACGATATTACAAGACGGGCTCTGCATGTTCAGTTAGTATCCCGAATAGCAAGAAATATTGGTTCTCTATTAGGATTAAATGAGGATTTGATAGAAGCTATTGCATTAGGTCATGATATTGGTCATACACCCTTTGGTCACGCAGGAGAAAAGTATTTAAGTGAATGTTTACGGGAACATACCGGACGTTATTTCAACCATAATGTACACAGTGTCCGGGTATTAGATGGTATTATGCGACGTAACGTAAGCTTACAAACCCTTGATGGTATTTTGTGTCATAATGGAGAATTTGCCATGAAGGAATACCGACCTGCACCATTAGAGGATTTTCCGCGATTTGATGAAAAGTATGAAGGCTGTTATCTTGATTTAGATCATATTGGGAAGCTTGTACCATATACCTTAGAGGCTTGTGTTGTTCGTGTTTGTGATATGATAGCATATTTAGGAAAGGATCGTCAGGATGCAGTCCGGGCAAATATCATTTCCGATGACAGTATTTTTGATGAGTGTGCTTTTGGAAAAAGTAATCCGGAAATCATTAATAATATGATTGTGAACATTGTGGAAAACAGTTATGGAAAAGATTACATTTTATTAGATGAAGAATATTATCAGGCAATTAAGGCTACGAAAAAAGAAAATTATGAGAAAATATATTTTAATGAAGTAGTGGAAAAAACCTATAAAGAAAGCATTGCACCAATGATGCATCAAATGTATGAGCAGCTTTTAAAGGATTTAGAAACAAATAACAAAAATTCTATGTTATTTAAGCATCATGTGAACTATGTAGTTCAAAATGCGAAGCTTTATGGTGGGGAACATTATTTTGAAGAAACAGAAAAAAATCAAATTATAGTAGATTACATTGCCAGTATGACAGATGATTACTTTATTGATTTATATGAGTATATGTTTCCAAAAAGTTCTTATCGGATTCAGTATATTTCGTATTTTGACTAAGGTATAAAATGCATTACTTTAGTTATGCTGTCGTTACTAATGATGTTAGAAAGGATTTACAATGAACAAAAAAGAAATAAATGAAATAAAAAAGCAGTTTACCCCGGAACGTTGTACCATTACAAAAATATGTGGCTGTTACGTTGATGGAGAAAAGGAAAAACGTGCCCGGTTAGCACAGACATTTTTGACGTTAACAGAAGAGGAGAATTTCAAATATTTCACCATTTTTAAAAATACCATGTCCGGAACCATAGGAAAGAATTTGTTAAATATGGAATTTCCTATGGAGCAGGAACAGACCGGTGGAACCCAGGAGTTTTTACTGCGTTTGAAAAATTCTAAGCTTGAGGATGAAAAGTTAGTAGATGAGTTTTATGACAAAGTAATTGCAACCTATCATTATGATGAAAATTATTATATCATTCTCATTTATGCTGCCTATGATGTGCCCGGGCAGACAACAGACGGAATCGAAAATGATGATGCATCTGATTATGTATATGATTATATTCTTTGCAGTATTTGTCCGGTGAAGCTTACAGATGCAGGTTTGGCTTACAACGAACACCATAACACCATAGAAAGTCGGATTCGTGACTGGGTAGTTGGTGCTCCAAATCATGGATTTTTATTCCCGGCATTTAATAATCGTAATACAGATATTCATGGTTTGCTTTATTACACAAAGAACTCTGAAACCATGCAGCGGGATTTTATTGACCAGACCTTAGGTTGTGGTGCACCCCTGTCATTTAAATCTCAGCAGGAGACATTCCAGGATATTATTGAAAATACATTAGGAACTGCCTGTGATTTTGAAACAGTCAAAACCATACAGGAAAATTTGAACGAGTTTGTGGAAGAAACCAAGGATGCAGAAGAACCTGCCGTTATTGATAAAATGCAAATGAAAAAACTGTTAGAAGATAGCGGTGTGAAAAAAGATGTCATGGAAAATTTTGATGCGGCATTTGATAGTATTATTTCGGAGGAAGAAAAACCTTCGTTCTCTGCAACAAATGTAGCAAGTACAAGAAGCTTTGATATCAAAACCCCGGATGTGGTGATAAAAGTGAAACCGGAGAGAACGGATCTTGTAGAAACAAGAATGATAGACGGGGTACCTTGCATTGTTGTTCAGATTAGTGACAGTGTGGAAGTGAATGGTATTAATGTCCGTACCATGGACGTAGAAACGGGAGAAATTCTGGATTAGGAAAAGGTACGTTGATAGAAGGAATCGAAATATCTGATTGGAATAAGACTATTGGCGTTTGGGGTTATAATAAAATGGAAAGAAGATGAAGTGATGTACAAACAGGTATCCAAGCTTATCGTTTACAGAGATTTAGGACAGGACAGTATTTTAGTTAAGTTAGCAGAAATATTCGAGGATTTTGACTGGTATAAGGCGAATGTTTTAGGAAATTCTACAGCATTAAGCGCTTCTAAGGTGGAAGAGTTAAAGGATAAAAAGCATATTAGCAAAGAAAGCTTGATTACAAGAATTTACGAGCAGATTAAGAGATTGTTAGATTTGGCTACAGACTATGGCTTTGACACGAATCTGTGGCATAACTATCTTACTTTTGTAATGATGACCAATGAAAATTCTTTTACTCTGACAAGTGAAAAGGTTGGTGCCAATGACGGAAGTGTGAATCATTTTGCAAAAAATGATTTCAAGATTTTCAAGGAATTGTTTGATTATGATTTTCATGAAATTGAGAAAGAATTAGGCATTGATTGTTTTTCAACGATTTCTAATTATAAGGCAATTGTTAAGAAGGAACGTATGTATAATTACAATGTTTCTTCTAAGGTTCAGGAATTATCAAAGCGCTTAGAAAATTGTTCTGATGAAAATGGATTTTTTAAGGAAGTAACAAAATTTTATGGAGATTATGGTGTGGGAATGTTTGGCCTAAACAAGGCATTTCGCATTATGAATGTTGATAACAAGGTAAATATTTTCCCGATTAATAATACCGAAAATGTCATGCTAAATGATTTGATAGGATATGAAATTCAAAAACAGAAGCTGATTGAAAATACAGAAGCTTTTGTTGCCGGTCGACCTGCTAATAATTGTTTGTTATTTGGTGATTCCGGAACCGGAAAAAGTACTTGTATTAAGGCCATTATTAATGAATTTTATGATCAGGGTCTTCGAATGATTGAGATTTATAAGCATCAATTTAAGGATTTATCTACAGTGATTTCCATGATTAAAAATCGTAATTATCGATTTATTATTTACATGGATGATTTATCCTTTGAAGAATTTGAAATTGAGTATAAGTTTTTGAAGGCTGTAATAGAAGGTGGAGTGGAGACAAAACCGGATAATGTATTGATATACGCAACCTCTAACCGTCGGCATTTAATTAAGGAAACCTGGAATGACAGAAATGACATGGAACGGGGAGAAGGTCTTCACCGTTCGGATACCATGCAGGAAAAATTGTCTTTGGTTAATCGTTTTGGTGTTACTATTAATTTCTCAAGACCAACCCAGAAGGAATTTTTCCGTATTGTGTGTGATTTGGCAAAGAGAGAGCCATCTATCACATTATCAGAAGAAGCGCTTTGTGCACAGGCCAATCAATGGGAGCTTTCCCACGGAGGAATTTCCGGAAGAACTGCACAGCAGTTTGTAAATTACTTAGCCGGTAAGGCGGAATAGGAAGATATATGAAGATTGTTTTAGCGGCATTAAATGCAAAATATGTACACTCCAATTTGGCAGTGTATGATATTGCAGCATATACAAAGGAACAATTAAATAATGAGTTTGCAAATAAATCGGAAGCCGCTGGGTTTGATATGATTCCGGAGGTTTTAGTTAGAGAATATACCATTAATCATAATTTAACTCAGATTCTGCAAGCTTTATATGAAGAAAAGCCAAATGTAATTGGCTTTTCTTGTTATATATGGAATATACAGGAGATATTAGGTATTGCAAAGGAACTGCACAAAGTATCCCCTTATACAAAAATCTGGCTGGGAGGTCCTGAGGTTAGTTATCATAGCAAACAGTTGTTAGAACAATATCCCTTTGTGGAGGGTGTGATAAAGGGAGAAGGGGAGGCAACCTTTTATGAACTGGTGAAGCTATGGTGTCATTTTGCAAGTAAAGAGAGGGCAGATTCCGGGAGGAATGATAAAGAGCGGGATGATAATGGATTAGCAGATAAAGAGTGGGCTGATAATGGGTTAAAAAAAGAAGCGTTGGAAGATGATGGATTAAAAAACAAAGAGGCGGAAGATGATGGATTAGAAAATAAAGAAGATTATGAATCTGTAAAAAATGGGAAAAATGAGGCTTCCGGTAATAATCAATATAACAGTTTAGAATATCGTAAGGCTTTAAAAAGCATTGCAGGAATTGTATATCGTAATGAGGATTTTGTTGTTTGTGAAAATCCGCCACGTCCATTGATAAAGCTTGACGAAATACCATTTATTTATAAGGATTTGACTCAGTTTCAAAATAAAATTCTTTATTATGAAACCAGCAGAGGATGTCCGTTTTCCTGTAGTTATTGTTTATCTTCCATTGATAAAAGTGTCCGTTTTAGAAGCATGGCATTAGTGGAAGGAGAATTGCAGTTTTTCTTAGACCACAATGTGCCGCAGGTGAAATTTATTGACAGAACCTTTAATTGTAAAAAAGAACATGCTCTTAGGATTTGGAACTATTTGTTAGAGCATGATAATGGCGTAACAAACTTTCATTTTGAGGTGTCTGCAGACTTGATTGGGGAGCAGGAGCTTTTGTTATTTCAAAGAATGCGTCCGGGGTTGATTCAATTAGAAATCGGACTGCAATCAACCTATGAACCGACAATAAAAGAAATTCATAGAGTGATGGATATTGAAAAAGTAAAAACAAATATGGCAACAATCCGTGGCTTTCATAATATTCATCAGCATCTGGATTTGATTGCCGGATTACCTTTTGAAGATTTTCCCACCTTTAAAAAGTCCTTCAACGATGCATATGAAATGAAGCCTAATCAGTTGCAATTAGGTTTTCTCAAGGTGCTAAAGGGTTCTTATATGGAAACACAGGCCCCAAATTATGAACTGCAATATCAGGATACGCAGCCCTATGAGGTTCTTTCTACAAAATGGTTAAGCTATGATGAGGTGCTTTTATTAAAACAGGTAGAAGAAATGGTGGAGTGTTATTATAACAGTGACCAGTTTGAACATGTGCTTCCTTATTTGGTGTCAATGACAGAAAGTCCCTACGAATTGTATGAGGAATTAGGAAAATATTATAAAAAAAATCAGTTGTTGGATATTGGTGTGCGCAGGGAACAGCGTTATGTTGTGTTACGTGACTTTTGTATGGATTATTTTTCTGATCATCCTTCCTGGGATTTGGCGGTTTTTGATAGTCTGTTGACATTTGATTATTATTTAAGAGAAAATGCAAAGAACCGTCCTGCATGGAGTAAGGATTTGCCAATTGACAAAAGGCAATATCGTGATTTCTTTATTAACGCAGGTAATCGTCAGTATCGCTTTCCTGATGCAGATTATGATTCTAAGGTGGCTGCCAGGGTAATGCATATAGAACCGGTTTTACCAAAAGCGTTACCATGGATTATGATAGAGGAAGAATTTGTGTGTATGTTTTCCCCCCGGGAAACGACCGGTTTGACCCGATATTATTGTCTGTTTGATTATGAAAAAAGAAATGCATTAACAAAGGATGCAACTGTTGTTGTTATGTCTGAGTTATAACTTGTTTGGTTTGTCATGTTTGATTGATAGCTTACTATGTTACATAAATTTTATGAGCAGTATGTTTGTTATGTGTTATAAGTTTGATATACAGTATGTTCGCTATGGGACATAAATTTGTTGTACAGTTTTCGTTGTGTATTAAGTCTGATATAGTATATGTTGTACAGTATACTTTGTAAAATATTGTTGTTATGCATATATTTAATGCTTGAAATCATGCAACTTGTCAATACCCTTCATTTTGTTTATAATATGACATTATATTGTGCTTGAAAACATAAATGGTTGTTGAATGCAACGTACAACGAAGCAACTGAAACAAAGGATTTGTTATTTGACAATAGGAAGGTAAAGGGGATATATTTCATGAAACGTAGCGGAGTTAAATGGAAACTGAGCTGGAAAATAACCACAGCTGTGTTGTTGGTTGTAATTTTTATTAGTGGATTACTGGGATTTATCAGCATATATAGAATTAATCAGTATATGTTAGAGTTAAGTAAAAAGAATACAGCGGCGGTTGCACAGATGGCAGCATCCTTTTTGAATCCGGAGGTGCTTTCTTCTCTTCAGCCGGGAGAAGAAGATACAAAAGCCTATCAGGAAACCATTGATATTCTTCGTTCCTTTTTGGTTGATGATGCAGACCTTGAATATATTTACACCATGCGAAAAGAAGATGATGGAACAGTCGTATTTGTGGTGGATGCTGATGAAGAGGAGCCTGCCGGTATTGGAGAGGAATACGAAACCTATGATGAGATAGAGGAAGCATTTACGGGAAAAGTGTCCATAGACAGCGAGTTTACGGAAGATGAATGGGGCAAGGTATATACCGGATATGCGCCTGTTTTTGATGATGCAGGAAATGTGGTTGCAATTGTTGGCGTGGATTGTTCCGTTTCCGGTATTGATGCAAAGGTTTCTAACATGACGAAAACGTTGGTGTTAGTAGAACTGATTTGCGTTATGTTAGCCTTTTTTATTGCCATGGTTGTTGGTCAGTTAGTGGCAAAAAATGTTATTACAATTAACCGAAAGATGGATGAGCTTACCAATAATGAAGGAGATTTGACAACAAAGTTAAATATTACCAGTGGTGACGAGATTGAAAATGTAGCCAATAGTTTTAATACCTTTATGGAAAAGCTTAGGGAAATGATGATGGATGTAAAAGCGAATGAAGAGTCCTTATCTAAGTCTACTGTTAATATTAACCGGGAGATGAAGGCATCTGTT
Source organism: Lachnospiraceae bacterium (assembly GCA_051880435.1). Lineage (GTDB taxonomy): Bacteria > Bacillota > Clostridia > Lachnospirales > Lachnospiraceae > CAG-590. The sequence continues at coordinate 24,166 of JBJENY010000090.1, forward strand.
AAGGAGTTACAGGATATATCTGTTTCTCTGTCTGATATGTCTGCTTCCATGAATGAAACCAGTGATGCAGTGGCAGAAATAACTGCAACTACAATTGATGTAAAGAATCTGGCTTCCACGCTATATAGTGAATCTACCAATAGTGCAGCTTATGCCAGAGACATTTCTGAAAATGCCAATATTGCAAAAGAGGCTTGTATGGAGTCTCAGCAACACATGAAAGAAATGGTTGAGGAAATTGCCGAAACTGTTGAAAGTAAAATTGAGTCCGCAAATCGAATCGAAAAAATTGTTGCACTTACCAATGATATTATTACCATTTCAGAACAGACCCAGTTATTAGCGTTGAATGCAAGTATTGAAGCGGCAAGAGCGGGAGAAGAAGGAAAAGGATTTGCTGTTGTAGCTGATGAAATTGGAAAGCTTGCAGATGCAACCTCTGAAACTGCACAGGAAATTGTGGAAATTAATCAATTTACCCGTGCTACGGTTTCTGAATTGGTTGATGTTGCAAAGGAAATGATCGGTTTCATGAAAGAGGATGTAAATAGTGATTACAACACCATGGTGGATGTTGGTGCTGCCTATGCAAAGGATTCGGAAGAATTTAGCAGGAAAATGATAGAATATAGAAAAATGTCTGATGGGCTTGCGCATAATATGAATCAAATTGAGGATCGTCTTAGCCAGATTATGGCTGTGGTAGAGGAAGAAACCGCAAGTATTACAACAGTTGGAGAAAATATAGAGGAAGTGAATGGCAGAATGCAGACAATCGCCGGAAATAGTGAAGTGAATGCACAGATTGTGAGTGAACTTGATCATGTGATTGGCCGGTTTACGCTATAAGTTTAGAGGTTGATTATGGGATACGTATATTTTACAAGACATGGACAAACAATTTGGAATGTTGAAAATAAAATCTGTGGTGCTACGGATATTGCACTGACAGACCTTGGTCATGAACAGGCCATTGCACTTGGAAATGAATTGAAAAAACAGATTAGCGAGGGAATGCTTCATATTGATGAGATTTTATATTCTCCTTTGATGCGTGCCGCAGACACTGCAAAACACATTTCTGAAATTACAGGAATTCCGGCAAAAGAAGAACCGCGGCTAAAGGAACAGAATTTTGGGAAATATGAATCTACGCCCCGCAATGGAGAGGAGTTTGCAAGAAAAAAATGTTGTTTTGTTGACCACTATGAAGGTGGAGAAACCATGCTGCAACTGGCTCAGAGAATTTATAATTTATTAGATGAATTGAAGAATGAAGCGGATGAAAAAACATATTTGCTGGTTGCCCATAATGGAATTTCCCGGGTGATACAGTCTTATTTTTATGATATGACAAATGAGGAATATGCTGCATTTGGAATTAAAAATTGCCAGCTGTTAAGATTTGAGTGGTAGGAATAAGAAGTTTGAAATTGTGAACAAAGTGTGAAAGGGGTCTGACCCCTTTCACATTTTGCAGGAAGGACACACTTCCTTCAATGTACATTCTAAGCATTTCGGACGTCTGGCAATACACACCTGCCTTCCGTGTTGAATAATCTGGATGTTATACAAAATCCATTGCTCTTTTGGCAGGATTTTCATTAATTCTTTCTCTATGACCACCGGGTCGTCACTTTTTGTTAATCCCAAAAGATTAGAAATTCGTTTTACGTGGGTATCTACTACAATGCTTGGTTCGTGGAATATGTTACCCCGGATGACATTAGCCGTTTTTCTTCCCACTCCGTCAAGGGCTGTTAATTCGTTGATTCCCGATGGAACTTCACCATCATATAGCTCCAATAATTTCTTTGAACAGGCAATAATGTTCTTTGCCTTATTTTTATAAAAGCCCGTAGAATAAATATCCTTTTCTAATTCTGCCAAGTCGGCATTGGCAAAGCTTTCCACTGTTGGATATTTTTGGAATAAATCGGCAGTCACAATATTTACTCTTGCATCTGTACATTGGGCACTTAACATCGTTGCAATCAGCAGCTGAAATGCATTTTCGTGATTAAGATAGCAACGGTATTCGGTTCCGTAGGTTTCATTTAATAATTCAATCAGTCGTTTGACATCGGTTTTCTTTTTTCTTGGCATAGGCTCCCTGCTTTCTTGTATTGTTATATGACATCATAGTATATTGCGCTTATGATGTCAAAATGATTGTGATAAAATGATTTAAAAGTAAGTGGATTTATAGTATAATATATAAATCTTTTGATAAATAAACGTGATGGTAAATGATAAACAGCCATAATGGAATCATTTCATAATAGTATAGATTTTTTGGAGGATATCATGGCAAAAGAAATGACTGCCTTGGAAAAATATTATAACAAATTTAATGAGGACAAACGGCTTGCAACCAGGCATGGACAGGTGGAATTCCAAACATCTATGGTTTATATTAAGAAGTGTTTAGATGAACTTTCAAAGGAGAAAAATGCTTCAGATATAAAAGTGTTGGATGTGGGTGCCGGAACAGGAAAATATTCTATTGCCCTGGCGGACTTGGGTTATGATGTGACGGCAGTTGAACTGGTAAAATATAATCTTGGTATTTTGAAGAAAAACGCAGGTGATAAAGTGACAGCTTATCAGGGAAATGCCCTGAAGCTGAAGCGCTTTGAAGATAACACTTTTGATTTGACCCTTGTGTTTGGTCCGATGTATCATTTATATACCTTTGAAGATAAGCAAAAGGCATTACAGGAGGCAAAAAGAGTTACAAAACCCGGGGGCTATATTCTTGTTGCATATTGCATGAATGAATACTGTGTGATTACTTATGCTTTTAAGGAAAATCATATTAAAGAATGTCTGGAACAGGGTAAGCTTACCAGTGATTTTCATTCCATTGGGGATGAGGAAGGTTTGTATGATTATGTTCGTATAGAGGATATTAATCAGTTAAATGAGGCAGTAGGGCTTTCCAGAGAACTAATCATTTCGCCTGATGGTGCTTCGGATTATATCAGACCAACCTTGAATGCCATGGATGAGGAGACCTTTGAACGATATTTGGAATATCATTTGTCAATATGTGAACGTCAGGATTTGATTGGTGCGGGAGCTCATACACTGGATATTTTAAGGAAATAATCTTTGGTATCTCGTTAGTGAATTTACAAATAGATAATATTATTTTATTTGAGAAGAGAGGAATTGTATGGTAGACCAGAATACATTTTTGGAAACACTACATAGTGTAAAAGAAATTATTACAACATCAGAAACACCTATGAAAGAAGATGAGATGCTTTCTTACTTTGCTGATATGGAATTAGATGGCAGCCAGAAAGCAATGGTGATTGATTATTTAACCAATCCGGAAAATTATAAAGAAGAAAAGGAAGCTCCCGGGGAAGCGGACGCTATTACAGGAGAAACAAAATCAGGGGATTTGACTGCTTCAAAAACGAATCATGCTTCGGTTTCGTCAGATGTGGAAAATCCGGAGATTGATGTATATCAAATGTACTTAGAGGATGTGGAGCAGTTAGATGTGTGTTCTGTAGAGGAGTTGGATGGATATTATCGTTTGTTGTTACAGGGGGATGCTTCTGTTATTGAAAAAATATCTTTTGCCTGGCTAAAAAAAATAACCGGTATTGCGCAACAGTATTTAGAACCTAAATTATTATTAGAGGATTTGGTTCAGGAAGGTAATATGGGATTATTTATGGAGTTGTCTAAACTCTGTGGAAGTATGGAAAAGGAAGATCCGGAGGAACTGTTAAACCGGGCTGTAGAGCAGGCTATTGTGGCATACGCGGCACAAATGAGAGATGCAAAAGAAATGGAGGATGCCATTGTTGGAAAAATCAATCTGGTGAATGCCGCAAAAACAATTTTGACAGAGGAAAATCAAAAGGTCCCTACCATAAAGGAGCTTGCAGAATATACAAAAATACCGGAAGCTGAATTAGAGGCACTGCAGGAAATGATGGAAGAAGCAGATAAAGAGAAGTAATTGGAGGTTGTTATGAATTATCGAAAAGACCGTTACGGAAATGATATTTCTATTTTAGGCTATGGGTGCATGCGGTTTACCCAAAGTGGTGGAAAAATTGATATGGAGAAGGCTGAAAAAGAAATAATGGCAGCCTATCATGGGGGTGTCAATTATTATGATACTGCCTATGTATATCCCGGCAGTGAAGTGGCATTAGGACAGATTCTTGCGAAAAACGGTATCCGTAAGGAGATTAACATTGCGACCAAGTTGCCCCATTATTTGATTAAAAAGGCTGATAGCATGGAAAAATATTTCAGCGAACAGCTTCAAAGATTACAGACAGATTATATTGATTATTATTTGATGCATATGCTGACAGATATTGAAACCTGGGAGCGGTTAAAGGGATTAGGAATTATAGAATGGTTAGAGGAAAAGAAAAAAAGTGGTGCCATTAAACAGATTGGTTTTTCTTATCACGGTAATTCGGATATGTTTTGTCAGTTGGTAGATGCTTATGATTGGGATTTTTGTCAGATTCAATATAACTACATGGATGAAAATTCCCAGGCCGGCCGCAGGGGATTAACCTATGCGAATAAAAAGGGTATTCCTGTTATTATTATGGAACCTCTTCGTGGTGGACGTCTGGTGAATAACCTCCCGGAGGATGCTGTAAAGGTATTTGCAGATTATCCTGTGAAGCATACACCGGTTCAATGGGCGCTTCGATGGTTATGGAATCAGCCGGAGGTAACTTGTGTGTTATCCGGAATGAACTCTTTAGAGATGGTTGAGGATAATATAAATACAGCATCAACGGTTGCGGTTGGAGAATTAGGACCTGATGAGGAACAGATGCTTCAAGAAGTTGTTGCAGCCATTAATAAAAAAATTAAGGTTGGATGTACCGGCTGTGGTTATTGTATGCCTTGTCCTATGGGTGTAGATATTCCGGGTACCTTTGCTGCATATAATCGCTGTTACTCTGATGGATTATATACGGCTTATAAGGAATATCTCATGTGTACGGCACTTCGCAAAAACAGCTCTAGTGCATCTAAGTGCGTGGAGTGTGGAAAATGTGCAAAGCACTGCCCGCAGCATATTGAGATTCCTGTAGAATTAAAAAAAGCAAAAAAGAAATTGGAAACACCAATTTACAAGATTGCCAGATTTTTTGTGAAGCTATTTAAAATATATTAATTCTTTGATGTCGTTATATGTATTGAGAAGAAATTTAAAACAATAGGTAAAGCATTATGAAAAAATAAGTGGTTTTAATAATAACAAAGAAAGGAAAGAGGAATGTTAGGTATTATTGGTGCCATGGACGAGGAAGTGGCAAAGATAAAAGAAAAAATGACAGATGTTACAGTGATAAAAAAGACAGGAATGGATTTTTATAAAGGATATATTCATGAACATCCGGTTGTTGTAGTCCGTTCCGGAATTGGTAAGGTAAATGCCGGTATTTGTACCCAGATTCTGGTAGATGATTTTTCTGTGGATGCAGTTGTCAATACCGGTATTGCAGGCTCCTTGAATGCAGATATTAATATTGGCGATATTGTTTTATCCACAGATACATTAGAACATGATATGGATGCCGTGAATTTTGGATATGAGCTTGGACAGATTCCACGTATGGATACATTATCTTTTCCGGCAGATGAAAAGCTTCGGACAATGGCAAAAAAGGTTTGTGAAAAGGTAATTCCTGATGTCAAAATTTTTGAAGGTCGTATTGTTAGTGGAGACCAATTTATTTCTGATAAAACAAAAAAACAATGGTTAATTGATAATTTTGCCGGATATTGTACAGAAATGGAAGGTGCTGCAATCGGGCATACGGCATATTTGAATAAAATTCCGTTTTTGATTATTCGTGCAATTTCTGATAAGGCAGACGATTCGGCAACCATGGATTATCCAACCTTTGAAGCAAAGGCAATTGAACATTCTGTTAAGCTGTTACTTGCTCTATGTGAAGAGCTTGCTTAAATATATAAATGTTTTTGTCAGCATTTCAATGCTTTGCCGGGATATGTTGGAAAAAGAATAATGTTAGGAAAGGAGAACGCAGCAGATAGTAGTCTGCTGCTAACAATAATTGATGGAAAAAATAGCAAGCTTTACAGTCAATCATTTAACCTTGCTTCCCGGAATATATGTTTCGAGAAAGGATACTGTTGGGAGTGAGGGCATTACTACATTTGATCTTCGCATGACAAGGCCTAACTTTGAACCGGTACTAAATACTGCGGAGGTTCATACACTAGAACATCTTGGCGCAACTTTTTTACGTAATCATAAAGACTACAAGGATAAGGTGATTTATTTTGGACCAATGGGTTGTAGAACGGGATTTTATCTTGTATTGGCCGGTGATTATGAATCAAAGGATATTGTTGATTTAGTAAAAGAAATGTTTGTATTTATGAAGGATTTTGATGGTGAAGTGCCGGGAGCATGTGCAAGAGATTGTGGTAATTATCTGGATATGAACTTAAATATGGCAAAATATGTTGCTGCAAAATACTATAATGAAGTTCTAATGAATCTTTCGGAGAATCGTTTGGTATATCCGGATTAAACTTGTTTTGTATGTGAGAGTAATAATTTATAGAATATCAATATGTGAAATAAAAAATGATGGAGTGTATCTTTACAGATATGCTCCATCAAATTTTATGATTTCACCTGTTAGATATAGAGGACTTTCGTAAATTAGTTTTACCATTTGTGCAACTTCTTTGCAGGTTCCCATTCGCCCAACAGGAATATCATTTTCCAGCTGTTTGATTTCTTCCTCGGAAAAACATGCATTCATGGATGTATTGATTGTACCGCAGGCAATGGCATTTACTCTAATATTGCTAGGAGCCAATTCTTTTGCAAGTCCCTGGGTAAATGCATTGAGTCCGCCTTTTGTGGTACTGTATGCAACTTCACATGATGCACCATTTATCCCCCACATAGAAGAGATGTTAATAATGTGTCCTTTTTTATTACTTACCATCTGTGGTACAACTTCTTTGCAACAGTTAAAAACGGATGTGAGATTTGTCTGAATGATTTGATTCCAATCATCAATTGACATATCAGTTAGTAAACCTACGTAAGAAATGGCTGCATTATTAACCAACAAATCAATTGTAATGTTTTGGTTTTTGATATCGGTAATCATTTTCTTGACAAAGTCATAATCTCCAATGTTTCCCATATAGGTAAGACAGTTAGTACCACAAGCTTCGATTTGTTTTTTTGTCTCAGATAACCCGTCCTTGTTATGGAAGGAATTAATAATAATGGTATCAAAGGATTCTGCCAGTTCTAACGCACAAGCTTTGCCGATGCCTCTTGATGCACCGGTAATAAGGGCTGCTGTTGTCATATTTGTTCTCCTGTCAGCATATAATTAAAGTTAGGATTTAGTATAATTGATTTACACAAATCACTACATATTGGGATTATAACATGAAATAGTTGAAATGAAAATTGAAATCTGCTATACTGTTCTAAATTATGAGTAAAAATGGGAGGCGTTGAAATGGATAAAAAAGCAATGATGAGAGTGTTCGGAGGCGCATTTCTGCGTTCATTAATTGTATTAGTTGCAATCGCGATTTTAGGCTTTGGTGTGTTTTTTATTATAAAAGTAAATACAGACAAAAAAGATGTGGCAGATAACACAGAGGCTGCAACTTCTGAGTACACTCCTGATGAGTTGGCTGCCATGGTTGCAGAGGATAATGCTGTGAATGCTGAGGGTGCTACAGAAGCTGCTACGGAGGCTGTTACAGAGGCAACAACCGAGGAGGTTACAACTGAGGAGCCAACAACAGAGATTCCTGATATTCCGTCAACAGATAAGAATATTATTGTTTTGAACAGTACATCAACATCAGGTTTGGCAGGTGCATGGTCAAATAAGTTAAAGGGTGCAGGCTTTGCTAATATTGCAGTGGGTAATTATTCTGCCGGAAATGAAGCAACTACAAAGATTTATGTTGCTGAAGAAGGTATGGGTAAGGATTTACTTTCATATTTCAGCGGTGCTACTATTGTAGTAGGTAACGTTGATGCAGGTGTATATTCTGTAACAGGTGGAAGTATGGATCATTATGATATTTTTATTGTTATAGGTAATAGTGATACAACCGTAAAGTAAAAGGAGTCTTATGAAAGAAAGAGTAGAATTGCTTGGCATCTTGGTAGATGTTGCATCTACAAAAGAAGCATCTGAGACTACAATTTCATATATCGAAGAGGAAGGTAGTAAGGTCGTCTATTTTATAAATAGTGAGACCTTATTACTTTTAGAAGAAAATTCTGACTGGAAAGAAGCAGTTTTAAGTAGTGAACTGATATTGCCCGGGGCATCGAATATTGATTCCAGTGTAAATGATACCTTAGGTCATAAAAGAGATCCTTTCTTTTTTGAAAGCTATTTAGATGCTATTTTGGATTATATTGTAGAAATGGGACTGGATATATTGCTGGTTGCGGATTCGGAACAGCAGTTTCAATCGGTACAAGCCAATATTCATGAAAAACGTCCATTTTTACATTTAAGTGGCATTTACAAAACGAATCAGGATGAAAGTTATGAGCACATTGTGAATGAAATAAATGCAGTTGCACCGGATGTTTTGTTTATTGCTTGTGAACAGCGAATGCAGCTTGATTTGTTAGAAAAGTATCATAATTTAATGAATGCCGGTATTGTATTGTTTTTGGGGGATTTGCTATATCATAAGGCAGTAATTGATGAGGAAATTCCGCAAAATATAGAAAAAATGAATCTAAATAATTTTTATCGCTTTATAAAAAAAGGTGGTAGAATCAAAGCTTTTGTGAATCATTTGAGAATGCATTTTCGGTTACGTTTTCATAATAATGAATCTGAAGGTGACAAATAGCACGATTGTCTATGGGTATTTTTTATAATAAAATTATAAAAAATGTGTGCAATTTTATAATAAAAAGTGGGTTTATAGCAAAATGAACAAAGAAAATGAAAATAGTTTGTTCAATAATGATATTTCTTTTCAAAATCTTTTGCTGTATCATAGCATTATGATTTTAGTCAGAAAGAAAATAAACAACTCAAGGAGGAATTTAAAATGGCTAGTTTATCACTCAAAAATATTTACAAGATTTATCCTAATGGATTTAACGCTGTTAAGGATTTCAATCTTGAAATTGAGGACAAAGAATTTATTATTTTCGTAGGACCTTCAGGATGTGGTAAGTCTACAACACTTCGTATGATTGCAGGTCTTGAGGACATCAGTTCCGGTGAATTATGGATTGGTGACAAGATGGTAAATGATGTAGAGCCTAAGGATAGAGATATCGCAATGGTATTCCAGAACTACGCTTTGTATCCACATATGTCAGTTTACGAAAACATGGCATTTGGTCTTAAGTTAAGAAAAGTTCCAAAGGAGAGAATTGACAAGCAGGTACATGAAGCTGCTAAGATTCTTGATATTGAGCACTTACTTGATAGAAAGCCAAAGGCTTTATCAGGTGGTCAGAGACAGCGTGTGGCTATGGGTCGTGCAATCGTTCGTGAGCCTAAGGTATTCTTAATGGACGAGCCTTTATCAAACTTGGATGCTAAACTTCGTGTTCAGATGCGTGTTGAGATTTCTAAGTTACATCAGAGATTACAGACAACTATTATTTACGTAACACATGACCAGACAGAGGCTATGACACTTGGTACAAGAATCGTAGTTATGAAGGATGGTATTATTCAGCAGGTAGATACACCTCAGAACTTATATGATCACCCAACAAACTTATTCGTTGCAGGTTTCATGGGTATGCCACCTATGAACTTTATCGAGTGTAAGGTTGTTAAGTCCGGTGCAGATGTATTGTTAATGTTTGGTTCTCACTCAATCAAGATTCCTGATTCTAAGGCTCAGATCTTAATTGAACAGAACTACATCGATAAGGAAGTTGTATTAGGTATTCGTCCAGAGGATATTCATGATGAGCAGTTATTCATCGAGTCTTCTCCAGAGAGTATCATTGATGCAAGAATTACAATCTACGAGATGTTAGGTGCAGAAGTATACTTATACTTCACAATTGATCAGTTTGATATTACTGCAAGAGTTAGTGCTCGTACAACAGCTAGACCTGGTGATACAATTCAGTTAGCATTTGACTTAAGCAAGATTCATATCTTTGATAAAGAAACAGAGCAGAAGATTTTAGATTAATTTTCATATGCTTATTAAAAAGCGGATGCGTTTGCATCCGCTTTTTTGTTTTATGTTTTTCGTTTTATGTATTTGAGTTTTAAGTTTAAAGTTTTGCGTATTAAGTTCTAAATGTATTGTGTACAAAGTTTTGTGCACTAAGTTTTGTATATTATAGTTTTGTATTTTATGCTTTGTCTTTTAAATTATATTATCATAGTTTTGCGTTTTGTATTTTGTATTTAGATTATATGTTTTTTGATTAATAATGTTTCTTCATGAAAGTTGTGAAAAAACTGTAAAAAATAATAATATTTGCTTTCTTTTTTTTGTCAATTCCGTTACAATAGAATATGGTGTATTGTACCATGTTAATAACATGTTACTGACATGTATTGGATAAGGAGTGGAGATATGATTTCAAACCAAATTTTGCAAGATACGATTGAAGGAATTAAGGCGATTACCAGAGTTGATTTATGTGTAATGGATATAGAGGGTAAAGCATTGGCATCAACCCTTCGTGATACAGATGAATATGAGACTTCTGTTTTGGCATTTGTGGATTCGCCGGCAGAAAGTCAAATGCTATCCGGTTATCAGTTTTTTAAGGTGTTTGATGACAATCAGTTAGAATATGTCATTATCGCAAAAGGTGAAGCTGATGATGTGTATATGATTGGAAAAATTGCCACATTTCAGATTCAGAATTTGCTGGTAGCTTATAAGGAAAGATTTGATAAAGATAACTTTATTAAGAATCTTTTGTTAGATAACTTATTATTGGTAGATATTTATAACAGAGCGAAAAAGCTTCACATTGATACCGATGTAAAGCGTATTGTATTTATAATTGAAACGAAGAATGAAAAAGATACCAATGCGTTAGAAACGGTTCGTAATATTTTCTCAAGCAAAGCAAAGGATTTTGTAACTGCTGTTGACGAGAAGAATATCATTCTTGTAAAAGAAGTAAAGCCGAATGAGAATTATGATGATATGAACAAGACTGCAAAAGTAATTTTAGACATGTTAAATACTGAGGCAATGTCTTCTGTTCATGTTGCTTATGGAACAATTGTAAATGAAATTAAGGAAGTTTCCAGATCATATAAAGAAGCTAAAATGGCGTTAGATGTTGGAAAGATTTTCTATGGTAATCGTAATATTATTGCCTATAGTAATCTTGGTATCGGTCGTTTGATTTATCAGCTTCCAATTCCTTTATGTAAGATGTTTATCAAAGAGATTTTTGAGGGACGTTCTCCTGATGAATTTGATGAAGAAACCCTTACAACCATTAATAAGTTCTTTGAAAATAGTTTGAATGTTTCAGAAACCTCAAGACAGCTCTATATCCATCGTAACACTTTAGTTTACCGTTTGGACAAATTACAAAAGAGTACCGGTCTTGATCTTAGGGTATTCGAAGATGCCATTACATTTAAGATTGCTTTAATGGTTGTTAAGTATATGAAATATATGGAATCATTAGAATATTAATTATCCTTACTCAATTTTAGATAGCAAAAGAAAGGAACACTGAGATGGTAGTGTTAGATCATGTAACCATGCAATATTCAACAGGCAAAAAAGCCTTGGATGATGTAACCTTTCATATTAACAAAGGTGAATTTGTTTTTGTTGTTGGTAGTAGTGGTTCGGGAAAGACAACTTTGATTAAATTACTTTTGAAGGAAATAAAACCTACACAGGGTGAGATTTTAGTAGAAGGTAAAGAATATAGTAAAATGAAAAGAAGAGAAATTCCAAAACTTCGTAGAAAATTTGGCGTTGTTTTTCAGAATTTCCGTTTGTTAAAGGATCGTACTGTTTTTGAAAATGTTGCATTTGCACAGCAGGTCATTGAAACTCCCGGAAAAGAGATTCGAAGGAATGTTCCTGCAATGTTAACAATGGTGGGATTAGCAGAACAGTACAAGCAGTATCCAAAAGAATTATCCGGTGGTGAACAGCAGCGTGTAGCTGTAGCCCGGGCAATTGTAAATTCACCTGACATTATTTTAGCAGACGAACCTACCGGTAACTTAGATCCGGTTAATTCATTAGAGATTATGAGATTACTAGAGGAAATCAATAAAAAAGGAACGACTGTAATTGTAGTAACACATAATAAAGAAATCGTTAATATGATGAAAAAGCGTGTTATCACCCTGAAAAAGGGAAAAATAGTAAGTGATGAGGAAATGGGTGAATATATCTATGAAGATTAATACATTAGGTTATAGCATTAAGCAGGGGCTTAAGAATATCCGTCGTAATTTGCTTTTTTCCTTAGCTTCTATGGGAACGATTATAGCATGCTTGTTTTTGCTGGGTATTTTTTATGCACTTGTTATGAATATGAGTAGTGAAGTAAAAAATATAGAAGAATCAATGACAATTTCTGTCTTTTTTGATGAAGGTATTGATGAAGTACAAATTCAAAATATTGGTACTGTCATTCAGAAAATAAAGAATGTTGATAAAATGAATTATATTTCTGCACAAGTGGCGTGGGATTCCTATATTCAGGATGCCTATGGCGGGGATTATGATTATGTGAATTCTGTGTTTGGTGAGGATAATCCTTTGGAAAATTCATCCTCTTATGAAATTACGTTAAAGAATCTTGGAAAGCAGGAGGAAACTGTAAAAGAAATTCGTGCTATTAATGGGGTACGTAAAGTAAATTGCAGTAATGAAACTGCAAAGAGTTTAGAATCATTAAGTAAACTGTTAGGCTATGCATCTCTTTCCATTATTCTTATCTTATTGTTAGTATCATTATTCTTGATTAGTAATACCATTACCATTGGTATTTCTGTTAGAAAAGAAGAGATTGCAATTATGAAGCTGATTGGTGCGAAAGATATGTTTGTTCGTGCACCATTTTTAGTAGAGGGTATGATAATTGGATTGATTGGTTCCGTTGTTCCTATTATTATTCTTTACTTTTTATATGGTGGGGTAACAAAGTATCTGGCAGAACATTTTTTGATTGTAAAGAATATGTTTACATTTGTTCCTGCTGTTGAGATTTTTAAGGGATTAATTCCATTGTGCCTTTTGATTGGTGTTGGAGTTGGATTCCTTGGAAGCTTGGTAACCACTCATAAACATTTGAAAGTATGACAATAAGAAACAATGATGGTTGATAGATATTTTATATGTTTCATTGTGGAATTATTTAGGAGGAAGACTAATGAAAATCCGTGGTAATCGTATGCTTGGACATTTATATAAGAAAATAGTAAGTGGAATCGTAGTTGGTTCGCTTGTTTTCGGTGTAACCTTGTCTTATCAGGATGTTTGTTATGCTGAGCCGGACGCTTCTGTTGAACAGGCAAGACAGGATCGTGAAGAAGCAGCACAGCTACGTGACCAGGCCCAAAGAGAATTAAATAATCTGACTAGTATTCGTGATGGACTGAAAGATAAAATTATTGAATTAGATTTATCTATTACAAAAATGCAGGCACAGATTACGGAATTAGAAATGGATCAAAAAAAATTAGAAGAATCCATTAAAGCTACACAGGCTGATTTGAAAGAGGCGCAAGAAGCAGAGGAACAGCAGTATAACCTGATGAAACAGCGTATACAAATGGTGTATGAATCCGGTAACAAGGGTTATCTGGATGTTTTACTTACAGCAACATCTATGACGGATGTGATGAACAAAATGGAATATACCAGCCAGGTTTCTTTATATGATTATAATTTGTTAACCGGTTTGCAGGATGCAAAAAGCCGTGTGGCCGGAATTAAACAAAAATTACAGTTGGATTTAAGTACCAATGAGTCCTTGCAAAAGAAGGTTTCTTCTGAGAAAGAAAATATGGAAGGACTTGTAGAAGAAAAAAATGAACAAATGGAAAGATATGAAGTTAGTATTGAGGAACAAACGGAAGAACTTCAACGATATCAACAGGCAGTAGCTGAGGCTGAGGCTATTATTGCGGCGGCAGAGCAGGCTGCATTACAGGAATCTATTGGAACTGCTTACACAGGTGGTGCTTTTACCTGGCCAATTCCCGGATGTTATGATATTTCATCCTATTTTGGAGAACGAACATCACCTACTGCAGGAGCAAGCTCTAATCATATGGGAATCGATATTAGATGTGGAAGTGGTGTTCCTGTTGTAGCAGCGGCATCCGGCAGAGTCATTGTTGCAACCTATAATTATGCAGAAGGCAATTATGTGGCAATCGACCATGGTGGCGGAGTCGTTACTTTGTATATGCACAATTCTTCGTTAGCTGTTTCTGTAGGCCAACAGGTAAATGGAGGCGATGTGATTGCATATTCAGGTTCTACCGGTATTTCTACAGGACCACATCTTCACTTTGGTGTTCGTGTGAATGGTTCTTATGTTGATCCGTTATCTTATTTGCAATAATTATTTCATGAAAGAAGGCTTAATATGAAAACAATAATGGGAAAAAGGATTCTGGCAGGCATAATGATAGGTATTATGAGCCTGGGTCTTGTGGGCTGCGGAGTTCCCATGACAACAACAAGAAAAACGATTACAGATGATAGAGTAGAGGAAGATAAACGACTTGTTTCCGGAAGCAATGTTGTTGAGGAAGACACCAATGATGATTTAGAAGAAATACAGGGGATGATTGATAAGTATTTCTATTTTGATTGCGATGATGAAGCCATGCAGGCAGGAATCATTAAAGGATATATGGAAAGCTTAGATGACCCATATTCCGTATACTATACACCGGAGGAATATGCGGATTTTCTTGAAAATACCAATGGAGAATATGTAGGCGTTGGTGTTCAGGTTTCGCAGGATGTGGATACAAAAATAATTACTGTTGTAAAGGTATTTGATGGTCCTGCAAAGGAAGCCGGAATCGAAGCAGATGATATTCTGAAAAAAGTAGATGGTGTGGATATTACGGATTTACAGGTAGATGCTGTCGTAGACCGGATTGGTGGTAAGAAGGGAACGGAAGTTTCCATTACAGTATACCGTCCATCAGATGCAAGCGAACACGAGTATACCATGAAGCGTCAGAAAATCGAGCGTCCTACAGTTGAGGCAAAGATGCTTGATAACAATATTGGATATGTAGCCGTTTCAAGTTTCTATGAAGTGACAGCCGTTCAGTATATTGAAGCAGTGAAGGATTTAGAGCGTCAAGGAATGGAAGGCATGATTGTTGATTTGCGCAGTAATGGTGGTGGACTGTTAGATATTGCTGTTGAGATGCTTGACTTTATGTTACCGGAAGGAAAGCTTGTTTATACAAAAGATAAAGATGGTAATGTAACAAGTGAGTATTCCTCTACAGACGTGGAGCAGTTTAATAAACCTTTGGTTGTTTTAGTGAATGGATATAGTGCATCTGCTTCAGAAATTTTTGCCGGAGCGATTAAGGATTACGGAACAGGTACACTAGTTGGTACAACAACCTTTGGAAAGGGAATTGTTCAAAGATTATTTGAATTAAAGGATGGTTCTGCAATTAAGCTTACGATTGCCAAATATTTTACACCCAATGGAAATGATATTCATAAGGTGGGGATTGAGCCGGACATTGAAGTTGAGTTAGATGTTGATGCTTATAAGGAGTCGAATGGCGAAAAAGATAACCAGTTAGAGGCTGCAATAAATGAAATGATGAAGAAATTAGGAAAGGCACCGGTGGATACTACGGCTGGTGATGAGACTGATTCTTCTGAAATAAATAACGATACAGAGCTTTCTTCTGAAGGTGACTTAGAGGAATAAAAAGGAGACAACATGGAAAGAGAATTACTAATTGTATTAGATTTTGGTGGACAATATAACCAGCTGGTTGCCCGCCGGGTGAGAGAGTGTAATGTATATTGTGAAATATATTCATACAAAACAGATATTAATAAAATTAAAGAAATGAATCCAAAGGGAATCATTTTAACAGGTGGTCCAAACAGCTGTTACGAGGAGGGTGCTCCAACCTATACAAAGGAATTATTTGAAATGGGTATTCCGGTTCTTGGTCTTTGCTATGGTGCACAGCTGATGCAGCTTGTATTAGGAGGTAAAGTTGAGAAAGCTCCTGTCCGAGAGTATGGTAAGATTGAGGTTAGTGTGAATCAGGAATCTCCATTATTTACCAATGTATCTGAAAAAACCATTTGTTGGATGAGTCACAATGATTATATCTCTAATGTTGCTCCGGGATTTGATATTTGTGCAAAGACGGCAGATTGTCCGGTGGCAGCTGCTGAAAACAGAGAAAAACAGTTATATGCCATTCAGTTCCATCCGGAGGTTCTGCATACTGTAGAGGGTATGAAAATGCTTTCTAATTTCGTATACAATGTATGTCACTGTGCCGGTGACTGGAAAATGGATGCATTTGTTGATAAT
Source organism: Lachnospiraceae bacterium (assembly GCA_051880435.1). Classification (GTDB taxonomy): domain Bacteria; phylum Bacillota; class Clostridia; order Lachnospirales; family Lachnospiraceae; genus CAG-590. The sequence goes on from JBJENY010000090.1 coordinate 40,733, forward strand.
CAGATTCAGGCAATTCGTGAAAAGGTTGGCAATGGTAAAGTATTATTAGCACTTTCCGGAGGTGTGGATTCCTCTGTTTTGGCGGCATTGCTATCCCGTGCCATTGGTAAGCAGCTTACCTGTGTCTTTGTAGATCATGGCTTGCTTCGTAAAAATGAAGGTGATGAAGTTGAGGGCGTATTTGGTAATAGTGGTACCTTTGACCTTAACTTTGTCCGTGTGAATGCACAGGAACGTTATTATGAAAAATTGAAGGATGTAACCGAGCCGGAGAGTAAACGTAAAATCATTGGAGAGGAATTCATTCGAGTATTTGAGGAAGAAGCGAAGAAAATCGGTGCAGTGGATTTCCTTGCCCAGGGAACCATTTATCCTGATGTAGTTGAGAGTGGTCTTGGTGGCGAGTCTGCAGTGATTAAGTCTCATCATAATGTAGGTGGACTTCCGGATTACGTTGATTTTAAAGAGATTGTGGAACCTCTTAGAGATTTGTTTAAGGACGAGGTTCGTAAGGTTGGTTTGGAGCTTGGACTTCCGGAATATCTGGTATATCGTCAGCCATTCCCGGGTCCCGGTCTTGGTATCCGAATCATTGGAGAAGTGACTGCTGACAAGGTACGAATTGTTCAGGATGCAGACTTCATTTACCGTGAGGAAGTAGACAAGGCAGCCAAGGAATACAAGGAGGAACATGGAAAGGAAGCACCATGGAAACCAAACCAGTATTTTGCAGCTCTTACCAATATGCGCTCCGTTGGTGTTATGGGAGATGAGAGAACCTATGACTATGCGGTTGCCTTAAGAGCAGTAAAGACAATTGATTTCATGACTGCTGAAAGTGCGGAGATTCCTTTCACTGTATTGCAGACAGTGATGAACCGGATTATTAATGAGGTGAAGGGTGTGAATCGAGTATTCTACGATTTGACCAGTAAGCCGCCGGGAACGATTGAGTTCGAATAGTAGCCACAAGTCTGGGAATCCTTATAAACAGGGCATTCCCGGACTTTTT
>JBJENY010000091.1:0-9176 GCA_051880435.1 Lachnospiraceae bacterium
GGTGATTTTTTTCAAATCAATCCGGGATGTGTTCATGCAATTAAAGGTGGCACCATGATTTTAGAAACCCAGCAAAACAGCGATATTACATACCGTTTATATGATTATGACAGGCTCAGCAATGGAAAAAAGAGAGAGCTTCACATTGATAAAAGTGTTGATGTGATAGAGGTTCCTTTTACAGAAGGAAAAACAAATCAAAAGGGTATTAGTGGAAATGCCTGGTTTGAAGAGTTAATTCACTGTCCAAGATATACGGTCTGGAAAGGAAGAGTCAGCGGTAAAGAGCTGTTAAAACAGGATAAAAAGTTTATGCTGGTTTCCATTATTGAAGGTAAGGGATATATTGGAGATGTTCCGATTCAAATGGGAGATCATTTTATTCTGCCATACAATTTTGGTGAGCAGGAAGTAACCGGTGAATTTACCTGTATCTGTTCGGCTGTGTAGTAATCCGGATTTGATGTGAGTTTTATCTCACATCAAATCCGGTAACGTGTGTGGTGTGTAATTGCCCCCCCAAAATCAATACAAATGTAATTTGTTGACATATCCGGTGTGTAAAGATACAATAAAACACATGGGGAAGATGATTTAAATGGGGGGATGTTATGCATAAAAAAGCTAAAAAACGCATGGATTCTTTTGATGGTATATTGAACGCAACCATTGATTCTTTGGTTGGCATTTTTTCTTTAAAAAAATATTTTCCTGATTTTACTCGAAGTGATATGCGTAAAATGAGCAGCAGATTTGTAGAGGATAATTATAATCGTCTTCCTGCAATGGCAGCACTCGGGTTTATTTTTTCTGTTGTTTTTATTTTGGGTGATATCAAATCCGATTTTTATTATCAGAATTTTCCAATTTCTATTTTGAATATCATATTTGAGGGACTGTATTTTTTTGCCGGGCTGATTACAGTTATCGTTGTGGGAATGCTTCGGTTTAACGACAAAAAGGTATCTCCACGGTTTAAGGTTATGATTCATACTGCTTTCTATGTTTGTGCCTCTGTTGCAAGTGGGTTGGGATATGTATCGGAAAGCTTAAGAGGACAGAGAAGTATTGTTCCTATGTTTTTTATTATTTATTTTGGTACGATTACAACCATGCCCCTGAGTTTGTTCTTTTTTTGCTATGGGGCGGTATTTTTGCCTGCATTAATTACCCAGGGCTTTATTGGCACATTGGAGGCTGCAGAAATTCTTACTGCCATTGCCAGTGGATTGTTCTTTTTCTTTAACCGGACCATTTATCTGCGTTTTCGTATTACCCAGGGGGAACTGAAAAAAGCAAACCGGGAGCTAATGGAGATAACGATTACGGATCCCCTGACAAAAGTAGGAAATCGTACAAAGTTATACCGTATTTTTGAAACTAATCGGGAAAAGTGGTTGCAGGATAATTGCGAAATTTGTCTTGTAATGTGTGATGTTGACAATTTTAAAAATTATAATGACACCTATTCTCATCTAAAGGGAGATGAATGTCTGGTCAGGGTTACGGAAATGATAAAGAAAAGTCTGCCCGGTAATGACACATTTGGGGAACTGATACGTTTTGGTGGTGAGGAATTCCTGATTGTTCTGGCAGGATATAATCTATCCACAAAACTGGATAAGATGTACCGGAGGATGAAAGAAAATATACAATCACTCAAGCTTCAATCCGGAAAGGGTGCTGTGCATGACTATGTGACCCTTAGTTTTGGTGCATATATTTCCCTCTTTGATGAGAATTTCGTGTTGGAGGAGCGAATTCGACAGGCGGATTCACAGCTATATCTGTCAAAAAATAATGGACGGGACAGGATGACAGTGAAGTCTGAAATAGGTTCTGCTGGAAGGAATATAGAGGATACTGATTGTACTATATGATTTTGTATATATAAAAAGCAAAACCATTTACATTGGTTTTGCTTTTTTGTGGTCTGCTTTTGCTTTTCCCTGAATTTCAGGTACAGGAGGAGCATCATTTTTGGGAAAATGATTTTTCTTGTTGCTTTCTGTACCGTGGGGTTCTTTTGGGTCTGGTCGTTTCATACCGGCTTTCGCCATAACTTGATACCTCCATAACAAATAAATATTTTATCTGTTATCAGTATTGCATTTAAAATGTTTTTTATGCATGTTTAGCTCATATAAAAATATTAATCTGTATTAGAAGGAATCGGATATTTTGAATTTTCAGTTTAAAAAAGGATGTCAAACAATATGATAATTCCATAAAACATAGATAGACAGGCCATAAAGCCCCCAACTCCTAATAAGGTAATGGGTATTAATAAATCTTTTTTTTGATAATGCTTTTGTGGATTGTTTGGATTGATTTTAATCATCTGTCTGCTTCCTACCTGATAAGTGCTTGTAATCCTTCCGCCTCTGGAATTATAATGTACACCGTTATAATCGTAACCAAGTACCCCATAGGTACGTGTGTGGTTTTTCTCATAGCTATGATGTTTTTCTGTTTTCTCAACAATGGCTGTTACTTCTACCGTACAGCCTTTTATTGTAGAAAAAAATGAAATACAACCGATAATAATGACTCCTATGGAAATAAACATAAAGACAGAAATAATAATGAAATCAACCATAATAATTCCTCCTGGATTTTGTATTTATGTGACATCCTTTCGTTGGTGTCAGACAATTTTTATGATATTATATTAGTATATGAAATATGGTTTGTAAAATGAAATATGAAAAAAATCTGTAAGAATATCATAATTCATTATGTTAGAATACAGGAAAATGATGATGTATAGGGACGGAAGGATAGATATATGACTATTTACATTAATATGAAACAGATTGGGAAAAGAAAAAACGTTATTGATAAGGTTCCATTTTCTTATGAAAAAAAGCCCGGAACACTTCGAGAACTTATCGCAGATACAGTGACGATTTGTGTGAATGATTTTATTAATCGTAAGAATGAAAAGGAAAGAGTAATTGACCGGGACACAATAGATGATATGGCAGGTGTTGGGAAAATAGCATTTGGTATTATTTATGGGGAAAAAATACCGGATATTCAGGAAACCATCGCTACGGCAATTACAGGATTTCAAGACGGTTTATTTCGTGTGTTTATAAATGATGAGGAGATAGAGGAATTAGATGAGCCTGTTAATTTATGTGAGGGTGACAGGGTAACATTTATTCGACTTACAATGCTGGCAGGGAGAATGTGGTAGTTTTTTTAGGGGGGATAATGGATGAAGTTAAGTAATATTGAAAAAGAAGAATGTAAGAAAAATGCAAAACAGGTTGAGGACGCTTTTCTTGAAAAATCAGAGGCGTTATTATATACATACGATGATGATATAAGACAGGCATTAGAAAAGCTTTCCGGATATTCAAGGACAAATATGAAAGAAACTGAAATAGGAAAACGGGCATTTTGTTATCTAAGTCAGGATGGGAATAAACCATCAGATTTTTTCAAAAAAGAAATGAAGCACATGAAGGGCTGGGTGCCGGATTATTTGCTGGAGGATTTTTATTGTAGTGTTGATGCTGTGACAAAATGGCAGATGGATACCTCATATTTCCGACGCTCTATGAGAACAAAGGATTATTCACGTTATGTAAACCGTGTCTTTCGTATTTTACAGGAATATCATAATATGGGAATCTATGAGGCAGACCTGGTATCTATTTATCAGGTAAAATTAAAGCCGGAAATTTTGGCTACATTTCGATATCATCAGTCAGGCTTTTCTTCTTATGAAATAAAAGATGTTTGGATTCAGGCGGAACTGGACAGAGGCAATGAGTGTCTTTTGGAAATATTAAAAGATATGATATTAGGTGAGAATAACAGCAACCATATTACCTATGCTTTGATTCGTGGAATCGTTATGAGTCAATGCACAAGGCTGTATGAAGCATTAGGACAGCTTTTGTTAGCTGCAAAATTGCAGGAAGGTGTGAGACAGGCGATTTGTGAGAATATGGATTCAGGTACATTTGAAGCCTTCCGGTATTTGTTTGCCATTGTTGTAGAACATGACCTGCTCAGGTATTCTTCTGTATTGCGTTCGGTAGGCACCTGGACAGGACTACTGGGTGACGAAGAGGGGAAGCTTGACCGTATTTCCAAAAAACAGATTGCCTTAATAGCCACTTATATTGAAGATGAAGCTGCAAGAAAACAGGCACTGAACAGTGAAGACAGTATGGCGATTTATCTTGCCTTATGGAGCTATGGTGTATTTGATATTGATGAGGCAATGAAGGTTTTGGAAAAAACGGTTCTTACGGGAACGAGACATCAGAGATTAGTGTGCTGCTACTATTTAAAGGCCATGCATATTAATTCTGTTTATGTCCATCATGTAGCAAAGAAAATAGTTTCTAAATATTATACTGAACAGGATACAATGGCTGTTATTATGTCATCCTTTATGCCGGATTATGATATTCATATGGACAAGCTTTCCTGCCGAAAGGCATACCTTCGGGATGAAGACAATTTGGTACCGGATTTTATAAGAAGATACGGGGATGCAAAAATATATTTTACCGATAAAGCTGAATGCCTGTTATTTTATGATATTTTGAAGGATATGCTTGAACACATTTCCAAGAAGCAGATTCTGTTTCAACCTTGTATTTTCCCATGGAATCGGGAATCATTGGATCGTTCTGCCATTATTTGCCGTTTGGCATTTTGTGCCAGTGCGTTAGAGGATGAGGATAAGATTACAGAGATTGCATCCTTGCTGCCTCATATTGATGTGAGCTCCTATAGCCGCAGCAGTATTATGTGCTTTCTATTGTCTGCTCCCCAAAATGAGAAGCAGCGGGAACTGTTGGTTGGATGTGTAGGAGATAAAGAAGCTTACACCAGTAATTTGGCAAGTCAGATAGTAGGGCATATGACACTTACCGGGTCTGAATATTTGCAGCTTGAGGAGATGCTAAAATATAAGAGTTCTGATATCAGAAGCAATGTGTTAATGCTCCTTTACAAGATGGAGGATAAGGAGTTAGAGGCTTGTATCAGTCGGTTGCTTGCAGATAAGAAAGAGGAAAAGAGAACCGGTGGTTTGGATTTGTTGATGCAGCTACAAAAGGATGATGCCAGACAGCCTTTGTTTGTGAAATGCAAACCATATGTGAACATCATTGACAATCCGACTACAAAAGAGGCGATTTTAATCAAGGAAATACAAAAGGATGTGCAGGAAGAATTAAAGGAAGAAAACGGATATGACCTTTATGATGTCCGGGCAGAATATGCTCCGATATTTGATGTTTCTTATTTGCAGGAATGTAAAGCGGTATTTGACAGTATTTTTGCCAATCAGAAAAAATTAAAAAACCTTCCAGGAATTTTGAAAAAGCTAGACGATCTTATAGAGGAACATAAATATGATGAATTTGAAGACAGTATGGGAGATATCAGAATCTTAACAGATTCAATATGGGGAATAACACGCTGGTATGGTGAGCTTCCTTGTAATGAGCTTTGGACTGAATTTTATAACAAGGAAATAAAGGATTTTGAAACCTGTTTTTTACTTCAGCTGTATTTAGATTTTTTGCATGTGGATGAGGAGCATTTTGTAAAATTTGCCAAACCCTTTGTAAAAACACTTTTTGGAGCTTTCTTTAACCAAAGTGTTGAACTGTTATGGAAAAGTCAGGTACGCAGGATTATTAATAAATTAGCAGAACAAAACAGTGATGAAGTATTGAAACAAAAAATATCCGTAGTGGTTGCGGATTCCTTGCTTTGCGGGAAAAAGACTTTTGTCTATAAGTGGGAAAGCAAAAAAGTGAAGGATGCTGAGGGTAAACCTAAGCTGTTAAAAAGAAGTATCTTAACCTATGAACCAATAAAAACATTAACCGTTCCTCTTGGTATGAAAAAGTCACAGGAATACTTTGATCAGATTTTCCCATATCAATATGAACTGGCTTTCCGCCATGGATTTCAGTTGGATGGAGATTTGGATGAATCCGGTTATTTAAGAAAATATTATGACTGTATGGATTTTCCACGGATAGAATTTTATATAACAGCATGTGCCAAGGGAATCATTACAAAAGATTTTCTGTATAAGAAATTATTTGAGAAAGAAAAACGCAATGTAACCATGGAGCAATTGTCAAGAATTACGCAGTTTTATCAGGAACGAAACCGTAGTCTTGCGAATCGTAGAAAAGAATATAGCTGGGTGGATACAAAACGGAAAGAAGCGGTAGAAGCTTTGCTTGGTCATGAAGTGACAGATGACTTTTCAAAGGAGGATATCAAACGCCTTGAACTTGCAGTTAAGCTTTTTCAGGATTTTTCAAAGCTGATGATTGAGGCGGAACTCACCAGAGGGGATAGTGATACGGAGTTTTCTTCCAATATTTATTCCGTAAAACGTATTTATGGAGTTGATAATTTTGTCCGAATTTTAAGTGCCTTTGGTAAGGAAACCTTGGAGCGATGCACCTATTTCGATTCAGGCTGGAACAGGGGCCAAAGTGTAAGTAAAAAGCAAAGCTTAAGTCATATGCTGCAGGTGTGTATACCAGGTGATGGGGACAGTGCAGAGAATTTTGCTGTTTTATTAAAGGATACGGATATTAAGGAATCAAGACTGATTGAGGCAGCATTTTATTCCCCTGAATGGATACCCATGATTGGTGAGTACTTAGGCTGGAATGGTTTTGAATCCGGCTGTTATTACTTTATGGCACATATGAATGAGGATTTCGATGATAAACGAAAGGCGATGATTGCCCGTTATACACCAATAGAGATAAACGATTTAAATGATGGTGCCTTTGATCTTGAATGGTTTAGTGAGGTGTATGAACAGTTAGGTGAACAACACTTTATGCTTCTTTATGAGGCTGCAAAATACATATCCGATGGTGCAAAACATACCAGAGCCAGAAAATATGCAGATGCAGCATTGGGAAAATATAATGAAACAAAGGTAAAAAAGGAAATTACAGAAAAACGTAATAAAGATTTGGTTATGGCATATGGTTTGATTCCAATTAAAGAGGAAGGGTCGATTCAAAAACGGTATCTTTTTCTTCAGACTTTTAAAAAGGAAAGTAAACAATTTGGTGCCCAGCGAAGAGCCAGTGAAGCAAGAGCGGTAGAGATTTCATTACAAAATCTATCCCGGAATGCAGGTTATCAGGATGTAACAAGACTGATTCTTAAGATGGAGAGTTTAGAGTATGAAGAAAGAAAAATATACTTAGAACCGCATCCATTAGATGAGCTTCTTGTTTGGCTTTCGGTGGCAGAGGATGGAAAATGTGAAGTGATTTGTGAGAAAAATGGGAAAGCATTAAAATCCATTCCTGCAAAATATAAAAAGAATGAATACATGATAGCACTCAATGAAAATAAAAAACAGCTGACGGAACAATATCGCCGTACAAAAGCAATGTTTGAGGATGCTATGGAAAAGGGCGTTGAATTTACCTTTGGAGAATTGAAACAATTATTGCAAAATCCCGTGACAGAAAAAATCGTGGGAAATTTAGTTGTAAAATGCCAGGAAAATCTGGGATTTGTTACTGTAGATGGTTTGCTTAGTGTTGAACAGGGAGAAAAGATTTTGCCTATTGATGATACTGTATTGCTGTCAATTGCCCATCCATATCATTTATATAAAGCAGGATGCTGGCATACATATCAGGCATATCTTTATGGAAAATGTATTTGCCAGCCATTTAAACAGGTATTCCGTGAATTATATGTTAAGACGGATGAAGAACTGAATATGTATCATTCCTTAAGATATGCAGGGCATCAAATTCAACCTGCAAGAACGGTTGGATGCCTGAAATCAAGACATTGGGTTGCAGATGTGGAAAGTGGATTGCAAAAAGTATATTACAAAGAAAATATTGTAGCACAAATATATGCTTTGGCTGATTGGTTTTCTCCGGCAGATATTGAATCCCCGACACTGGAGTGGGTAGTGTTTATTGACCGGAAGACCGGAAAGGAATTAAAAATATCATCGATTCCGGACATTATCTTTTCAGAAGTGATGAGAGATGTGGATATGGCTGTAAGTGTTGCCCATGCCGGTGGTGTTGATCCGGAGGCGTCACACTCAACCGTTGAGATGAGAAAAGCAATTGCAGAATTTACCATTCCGTTATTTAAACTTAATAATGTTTCTTTTACAAAAAATCATGCTGTGATTACAGGAAAACTTGGTAACTACACCGTACATCTTGGCAGTGGAGTGATTCATCAGGAGGGAGGACCGATGATTAACGTGCTTCCTGTTCATTCGCAAAGAAGAGGCAGGATTTTCCTTCCTTTTGTGGACGAGGATCCAAAGACGGCAGAAATTCTTACAAAAATACTGTTCTTTGCTGAGGATGAAAAAATAAAAGACCCATTTATATTAGAACAGATTGTGTAAAAGTTATTGACATTAAGAAAAGGAGAGATGGGATATGAGAAAAATATTAATTGTTGTGGACATGCAGAATGATTTTGTAGATGGAGCTTTAGGAACCGGTGAGGCAGTTGCAATCGTAGATAAGGTTGCAGAAAAAATTGCGAGGTTTGAGGGTGAGATTATTGCAACTTATGATACCCATTATGATAATTACATGGATACCCGTGAAGGTAAGTATCTTCCGGTACCTCATTGTATTAAGGATACCAAGGGCTGGCAATTAAATGATAAGGTTCAGAAAGCACTTGATGCAAAGAAATACGAAGCAATCCAAAAACCTACTTTTGGTTCCACAGCATTAGTCGAGAAATTAAGTGGCTGTGACCAACAGAATACAGATGTGGAATTAATTGGTCTTTGTACGGATATTTGTGTTGTATCTAATGCATTACTATTAAAGGCAAATTATCCGGAAATGAATATTTCCGTAGATGCAAATTGTTGTGCAGGGGTTACTCTGGAAAGTCACGAGGCAGCATTAACAACAATGAAGATGTGTCAGATTGATGTGATTTTTTAATCCAATGTCTTTATTAATTTGAAATGATTGCGCTGTGTTTCCAGAATACCTGCTTTTGCCAGTTTGTTCAATTCTGTAGACATGGCGCTTCTTTCTATGCCGAGATAATCTGCAAGCTGCTGTCTGTTAAAAGGGATGGTAAATTCGTCAGCTGCATTTTGTTTTGCCATGTCATTTAAGTAGGCTAATAGTTTTTCCTTTGTTGTT
>JBJENY010000092.1:0-9129 GCA_051880435.1 Lachnospiraceae bacterium
GGTCTATCTTTACTATGCATCCGTCTTCCAACACCGCCTGCAAATATTACTGCTATATTCATATTAATTATTTCCAAAATATCAATGAATTGATTATCCTTTCACTATTATTCTTGTAATTATTCATTGTCTTATCAATTAGTTCCTTTCTTGCATCAGATTTTACATCATTCCCTGCTAATAATTGTTCAAAATAATTCACCAAGCCATGCTCATTATATACTTCATAACATCTGGAAATAATATCATTGTAGAAATCCGTATTTGCCTCTGAAATCTTACTCTGACAAAACATAATTGGTTTCCCTGTTGAAAAATATTCAGGCACTATCGCAGAACCGTCTGTTATTAAGAAATCTGATTGCCAAAATGTATCATAATACTCTTTTGTTTCGTCCAATACAACATTTACTGTTTCCCGACAAAACTGTTTGAATTCTTTTACCTCTACTTCTGACATTTCACCCGTTGAAACAAAATTACTAAACATAAGTGGATGAGGTCTAAACACAAATAAACAATCTTTATGAGAGTTAACTAACTTTAAAATAATATTTCTATAATTAAAGAAATTGCTTCCTCCTATCTTATCATCTGTCGACCATCTCGGTGTCCAAATGATTGTCTTCTTGAATTCATTTTGTCTTTTCTCTACTTTAGCCAATAATATCTGTTCAATACCGATACCACCGTAGCTAAAACATTTTTGAATTCCAAATTTAACACCCAGAAAAAATCTTTTTTCATAATAACTTTTTTCATTTACATCTAACGCATAATAACAAAAACAATCTTTAAAATAATCTTTATTCAAAAGAAGTGGTTCTACATTTTTTGTTAAACTCAATCCATACAGCACATTACAAATAAGTGCATATTTTACTATTTTCCCACTTGTGTAGCCTTTCGGCATAACATAGTTATATGGTCTTGAATGAAATACATAATCCGGATTAAGTTGTTTCAAATCATACCAACTACCCTCATCCTTAAGTGCATTAATTGCTTCGTACCCATGTTTCACGAAATACTCATACGTATCATTGCCGTTGTTATCCATTAATTTATGATTTTGAATATTAAAGGGTACACATACAATAGTAGGATTGAACCTTTCCTCGTTTTTCATTTTTGTGTATATTGGTTCTAGTTTATTCCAGCTAGGAATGTATTGAACAACAAAGACAACATTTAGCACTTCTTTCTGATCTATTTTCTTTTGAACTCTCATCTTGTTTCTAGAAATATAGTAGAGCGAAGAGATGTAATGAATATAATTAATTGATACATTAACCACTTTTTTCAACGCTATATAAGGATAATATAGTACTTTAATTTTTTTCAGTTTTTCTTTATCCATTTAATATCTCCCTTTTATGTTCTTCAAGGCATCCATGAATTTATTCCTAAATATTGTATTAAGCATTTCCATTACATTTCATCCTTTTTAATCATTATACAAACTACTTTTTCCTAATCATTGCAATTGTATATAAGAATTTACTTCTATTTAATATAACAAGAACTAAAATCAAAATTGTAATTAGGATTCTTGGAATAATCCACGAATATAAAGCAACACCTAAAAAGCCACTCACCATAAAAGTTACAAATATTAATATTAGCCACTTATAATCATACATATTATCTGGTAAATTTCTTTTTATTAACACTCTCTTCATTGCATAATAGTTTGAAATTACAAAAACTATGTAGCTTATCAATGTTGTATATCCTGCTACAACAAAACCAAATACAGGGATCAATACATAATTTAAAATAATATTTAGCACTGCTGCTCCAATGGAAGCAAATACTAGCATTTTTTTCTCAGCATAATAAAACTCAACATTAATAAAAAGTTGGGAATAAAAAAGTAAAAGAAGGCTCATGGCAACCGGAGCAACTACATATATTGCTGCAGTATATTGTTTGCCGGCCATAATTGTTATTATTTCTGGAGCATACCAAATAACACACAGAATCATCAATGCCATCAATAAAACCAAAACAATGGATACTGACTTGTTTTCTTCTTCATTTCCATCTTTCATCTTTCCATACATCCAAGGGACATAGGATCCATTGATTGCACTTAATACAAAAGTTAATACCATTGCCAGATTATACGCTACGCCATACATTGCAGCATTATCGGTACCCGTCATATGACTAATCATAATTCGATCGCTTTGATTAAATATTGCCTGTGATAAATAATAGACCAGAAGCGGAATGTTAAATCCTAATGCATATTTCCAGAATTCCTTATTGTAGAACTTTTTTCCTTTCTTTGTACAAACAACAAATATTACAATTCCAAATAAGATATTCACCAATGCACTGCCTATTATTCTTGCATATCCCTTTTCTGTAGCACCAATTACAAAAATATAAGAAACGAGTGGTGAAAGTATAGATAAGCTAAGAGAAAGTGCAACTATTTTTTTATACTTGAATTCAAATCTATTCTTACTCATCCACATATTCGTTGCATTTGCAAATAATATTTCTACAATCAATATGCACACTAAAATTGTTGGTAATTCAAACAATTTATTCCACAAATTTCTAAACGGTATATATATGAGAAAAAATATTCCCGCCAGTAACAAACAGATACCTTGAACCGAAGTTATGTATTCGTCTCTTCTATTTTCAAATTTAATCATTGCCGCAGAAAAGGAACCATACGCTAAATTTAAAGTGACAAATATCATTAATATACTTGACCATGAACCATAAATCGTACATTGTCCATACTGCTCTGTTGTTAATAACCTCGTAAAAAGAGGAAGTGTAATAAATGATATACAATTCTGTAGAATACTGCATACAGTGTAGGATATTGATACTTTTACTGTAAGCGGTATTTTTCTCCATCTATCTTTCATTATGTTTATCATTTAACATCCTCCAGTTTCTATGTACACTTTGAAGTCTTCATAGTCTCTAATATAGTCTCCTGCGTCATAAAACTCTGATGCTGCTACACAAAGCACGGAATCCCTTTGTAGCCACAACATCTCCCGCCATGTCGGTTCCTCTATCACTACACCTATAGAAGGATCTGACAATTCAATCTCTTCTCTTCCATTTTGGTTCTCTAAAATCAACTGTATTCTTCCATATGGACAGAATATCAACTGTTTTAAGTGTTTGTGTGCATGAAAGCCCCTTCTTACCCCTTCCGGAACTTTGGAAATATAATATATTCTTTTTACATCAAACGGAATATCATGTGTTGCTTCCAAAAAAGATAACTCCCCAGCATCAACCGTTGGAATCGTTTTTATCCTTATGACTTTACATCCGGCTATTTCCGTTCGCTCATCAAGAACATCCCCTTTAAGAACGGAATACCATTTCAAATCATTCATTCCTGAATAGCGACTTAATACATTTTTCGGTATATCAAGAGCTTCATGAAAATTATGTTTGTCATAGAATCTGACTGCTCGCTCATTTTGCCTTGATACACACCAATATACACTCTCAAGTCCGTACTCATCAAAGGCTCTTGTTATAATTTCCTTCATTCCAAACCATGAATAGCCTCGTCCCATGGCTGAATTACGAACAGCAATTGCAAATTCTGCACTTGAACTATGTTTATCTATTGATTTTAAGCTTACTGTTCCCATATATTCATCTTCATCCGAAACAATAGCAAGATGAATATTGTCTGATTTATTATTTGAGTTTAAAATAAAATTCTCAGCATCCGTCAAAGTCTTCTCATGAAAATTACCTTTTAATTTTCCAACCACACTTTTATCGTGCATCCATTCAAGCATCAACGGAGCATCTTTCAACTCTAAATCTCTTAATCTCATCTAAACTCATTCACCCTATCTATAACGTACTGAATTTCTTTATCTGTCATTCCGTAATACATTGGAATACTTAATTCTGTAGAACTAATTTCTTCAGCAATTGGAAAATCACCTTTTTTGAAACCTAAATTTTTATAGCATTCCTGCAAATGAATTGGAATCGGATAGTGCTTATTTGTTCCAATTCCTGCATCTTTCAAGAACTTTTCCAATTCATTTCTCCTCTTACATCTAATTCCAAAAATATGCCATACAGGATTTGCATAGTCTGGAACAAATGGCAGAATAACCTCAGGATTATTTATGCCAGCTAAATACTTTCTGGCAATTCTTCTACGTTCTTTATTCATCCTTTCAAGATGCGGAAGTTTAGCAGCAAGAAAGGCAGCCTGCATTTCATCAAGACGAGAATTATTACCCTGATAGATGTGATGATATTTATAATCGGATCCATAGTTACCTAACGCTCTGACTTTATCAGCAATTTCTTTGTTATTTGTAATAATTGCACCTGCATCTCCTAACGCACCAAGATTCTTACCAGGATAAAAGCTGAAACCAGACACATCACCAAATGTTCCAATTTTCTGTCCTTTATAAGTTGCGCCATGTGCTTGAGCACAATCTTCTATTATATAAAGATTATGCTTTTTGGCAATTTCCATTATAGGCTCCATATCACAAGGCTGACCATACAGATGAACTGGTATAATTACTCTTGTTTTTTTTGTTATCTGTTCTTCAATCCTTTCTGGATTTATATTGAATGTTTGAATATCCGGCTCCACAAATACAGGTATGGCACCTACATATGTAACCGCCAATGCGGTAGCTATATAAGTGTTGGAAGGAATAATTACTTCATCCCCTTCTTTTATTCCAAGGGTTTTAAGAGATAAATACAGTGCATCTAATCCGTTTCCAACACCTACACAATATTTAATTCCACAGTATTCAGCAAATGCCTCTTCAAAAGCCTCATCTTCTACACCCTCAATATACCAGCTTCTTTTATATACTCTATCAAAAGCTCTTCTTAAATCTGTTTCCAGTTCCTTTTCCATAGGCAAGAAACTTACAAATGGTATATTCATCTTTTCTCTCCTCAGTATCTCTCACTTCATAATTCCTTATTTCAAAGCCAACTAACCTATGTCCTTTACTTTTTTGTTAGTATTCTATATACTCCGACTATAAATTTAATAGGTGTGTATCTAATAGATGCTCTCATATTTTTTCTATTAGCAAGTAACACATCAATATCTGAAGGCACCTGTCTTTCCAAATATTCATTTCTAAAGGTAGAAGTGTCAATAAAATTATAATTTATGTCATATGTCGATGTTCCCTTTTCTAAAATCTGAAATAAACAGTTATGAAATGCTCTCTCTGATATAACTGAATTCTGCATTTCTAAAGCACGACTTTTCCTGTACTTTTCATCAATGAGTAACCTGTGAGCTTCCTCAAATAAACAATCCATTGAATCAAATTCAATATTAGAACTGTCTTGATTAAGAAGAAATCCATCTGTCATTTCATCATATCTTAATGTAAGAGGTACTTTACCCGCTTTTGCAGCGTACTGATACATTAATCCACCACAAACCGGATATGTACTCAAATAGAAAACTGTATGTTCCAGTACTTGGTATAAATCACTTCGTTCAGCAGTATGATAAACCCTTCCGGGATACTTATCTATTATTTTCTTTAATTCTCTATCATCTCCATTCCCTGCATACCAAAATATTACATCATTATAATTTTTTAACAAATAATCGACAATCTCATAATATTTGTTATCCCCACCAAGAGTTTTGTATAATGCACCTCCAGAAAAAATCACTTTTTGCGTGTCTTTAACTTTAAATGGGTATCCCTGAAATTGTCTCTCTTCATGTAATATGGGATAAAATGGAAGCTTCACTATTTTATTATCTTCAATTCCACGATAATATTTTGATACAGAAGCACCATAATCTCTAAATTCTATGCAATAATCAATACATTTAGCCCCAAGCCAAAAGGCATGATCCGTAAGATTTATCTGGTATCTTTTCATAATACCTTCATAAGCATTCATAATCACTGTTGCAAGCACGTCATCAGGTTCTGAGTAGAAAAAAAAGTATTTTGGCTTTTCTTTTAAGACAATTCGATTGAGCTGTTTTATTTGACCGATATAATTGCCTGATTTTCTATCGATACTTGCAATCTTCGACTTTGACGAATTGACTATATTTACTATGTCTGGAATTCTGGTAATGCAATCACTAAAAGTTACATAAACGACATGTTTTAAACTGCAAAGTGCCTTAAGGTATATCTGTGCTAATCCTCTATCATTTAAGCCGAATCCATCAAAGAATAAAACAGTATCTTTAGTGTCTTTTTCATCAAACTTTTCACTCACTAAGTAATCTGCTGCTTTCCTTAAATATTCTTCTAAATCATTATCTACATAATAAATATTAGTATTATATAGAATGATAGCAGCATTAGAAATAAGCTCTAAAACCACCTCGTAGTTTTTCCTATCCATTTCCTTCTCAATAGCATTTTTTATATGAGAAACAAGTTTTTCTATTTCACATTTTACTAACATCAAATATCCCTCAAATTAATAACTAAATCAAACAAAAATGTTTATTTTTACAATTGTTTTAAATACTTAACTACTTTTGCAGGATTTCCAGCTGCAATGCAATTTGCTGGAACATCTTTCGTAACAACTGCATTAGCACCAATAATTGAGTTTTCACCAATTGTAACACCCGGCATCACGCATACCCCATCACATATCCACACATTTTTCCCAATATGAATTGGCCCTTTTGATACAAGTTCTCTATCGGCCGGTCTTTGCTTACTTATAAATTCTGTTTGTCCATGCGAATGATCATTTATTAGTATATGACTTCCCAATAATACCCCATCTGAAATAACTATCTTATTAATACAACCAATATGACAATCATTTCCACAAGAAACATTGTTACCAATTTTTATGAATGGTTGATAACTGTAACCCAAATACTTATCAATCGCTTCTATTCTTAGATTTGAAAATGCTGAAAAATCATCACCAACTTCTATGTATTTTTCTCCTACAATAAAAGCATCCTTGCTAAAAAATACATTTTTTCCAGCATATTTGATTTTCCTTTTTAACATCTCATTTTCAATTAATAATTTTATAGACTTAAAAATTCTCATCCGATAACACCTACATAAAACAGTTTGTTTCTTCACATTTTTTTAACACTTCAAACGATTCCAACATTCGCTTTGCTGTTGTTCTTTCATAATCTATTAGCGATTCTGCATCCTGTAACGAGGATGCAGCATGTTTATGATAGACTTTTAATACCGGTGTGAACAAGGTTTTATATCCTTTAACCTTACATCTTAATCCCAATATCATTTCTTCAAAATAGAACTCTGTCTCCGGATAAAAGGCAATTTTTTCTTGCATAATAAACTTATCTGTGAAAATCAAACATGCTCCTGACATGATACAATCTTCATGCGGCTGCTTATATCTTAATGCTATTGCCCTTCCTTGGCTTATACATCTATATATATAAAATAACAAATTCGGCAAGTATCTATGTGCTAAAATAATTCTTTTCTTTTGATTAATCAATTTATTTACACTGTTATCATTTTCTAATATATCACGACACTCACGTATTATTCTATCATTTATACTTGCGACTCCTGGATAAGACAATGCTAAAGGAGATTGATGATCATCCGTAGATTGCTTATAGATATCCGGACCAACAATGTAATATTTATTTTGTACAACTATTTGCATTAGTTCATCAATAAAATCTATTTGTTGTATTTCGATATCATTATTTAGCATTGCTATAAATTTTAAATTATACGATAAACATTGTTTGTATAGATAATTGTTTGCTTTTGAAAAACCACATTTTTTTTCTGTCTTTATCAATTGAATGTTTGGAAAGAATTGGTATATTCTAGAGAAATCTTCTTTAGCATTTGTTCTTAAATCGTTGTCTAAAACCATAATCAGGCAGTCTTCTATTTTGTTTAGTTTCAGCAAACTATCAATACATTTCTTTGTCACTTCTATATCACCATAATGCAATATTCCAAAACATCCTAAAAAACCATCTCTTTCTAATAACATAATATTTGCATCTCCAATTTACCAATAATAGCACTTACTAATAGTTAATTTTCATACATCTTAATATTTGTCATCCCATTACTATTCCTATTCAATCTATTTTCATTTATTATCTATAAAATGAGCAAATATCGAAAAATGCCCAAAGTTACCCTACTAATTCTAAAACATCCTCAAGTGTGGTACCATTTTTAATGAATTGATGCAGGTTTCCAAGCTGTTCCATTTTTAGCTGCTTTTGTAAATGGGAATATCCTTCTTCAAAGGTACAATAGGTTCCCGTACATGTACAGCATAGATAATGAACCAATGACATATCAGCCAGTATCTCTGAATTCCCTGCTTGGAACGAATCTGATACTTGTCCAGTGCCAGCTTACTTTTGCTCTGACGAAAAAATAATTCTATCGGCCATCGTTTGGTGTACGTATCCAGGATTTCCTGTGTGGACATTCCTACATTAGTAGATAGAAATATCCTTAATGCTTTGGGATTCCCAAAGGCTTCCCGGGGATGGCTGAAAATGACAGCTGCATTTGGAATGTCATTGAGTTCTCCTTCATAGCGATACACATAGAATTCCCGACCGCCAACGGTCACGAGGTTGACTTTGGGATTAGATCTTCTTAAATGAAGGGCAAACTCACTGGCTTTTCGACGAATCCCGCATGGATAAATGATCCGGTTCGTTTTTAAGGCCCCAATTATATAGAAGCCTTTCTGAATAAAACTGTCCATCACTTTTGCAGATGTGTACCCGCTGAAGAGGGAACCAAAAACCTAAATATAACAGTAATAGATACTGAGTAAAAAAGAACTTGCATCCATAGTTCTATTATATTTCTATATCGATATTTTGCATGAACCCATACATACCCTGAAATAAGAGCATAGACATCCACTGCACAAAACGCTGCCGTTTGAAGCAACCATCCCACTTCATATTGACTTGTAAACTTACTTGATGCATTTAAAATTCCCCCCTGAGTCAATATGTGTAATATCGTGACCATAAACATGGCAAGCATTCTCAATACGTCGATTCCATAATTCCTTTTTTCCACAACACTCTCCCTAACCCGGATAAACCGGAAAAGTTTTGCATTTCCTCCACGTTTTGAGTACAAT
>JBJENY010000093.1:0-9038 GCA_051880435.1 Lachnospiraceae bacterium
ATATTCCTTTCCTCATATAGCTGGAATTATAATTTATTTCCGGATGATTAGCAAGCGACCATGGGGTCAGACCCCTTTCACAGAATGTTCACAAATTTCTGATTCCCCATCCCGGAACAATTTCATCCACAAGTATGAACAGTTCAATTGGAATAGATGGGGGAAAGGATTTTCACGAATGATAAAAGGGGATTAGCCCCTTGTTAATGAAATAATTTAACAAGCTTCTCCCAGAAAGACAATGCCTCAGTTTCCTCTATTGTTTTATTTGCAGCATCATCTATTTCAATACTTTCGGTTTGCAGTACAAAAAGAACGGATTGAATATTTGTATTTTGTTTAGAAACAAAAGAAATGGTTTCTACGTCCGAGCCGGTAAGAGAGGATGTGATGTCATCAATACTTTCATCTACCTCAGTATTTATATTGGAAGTTTCTTCTACAAACTCTCCGGTGCCATTCTTTAAGTCATTGGTACCATCCTTCATTTTTCCTATTGCAATCTGTAAATCTCCAATGGCTCTATGAAAAGTTTCGGTGCTGGAAGACAATGTGGATAAACCCTTTGCAAGCTCACTTGCTCCGTTGGCAGCGTCACTTACACCATTGGTATAATTCACCAGCCCATTATAAAAGGCACCGAAATTATTTAACTGTCCCATTAAAGCAGAAACCTGAGCTCCGGCGGCGCTGACTGCTTCCACCGCTTCGTTAATTCTGCCTGTTATTTCATCGCTTGCCATTACCTGCTGTATATATACATTTCGAATTTGTTCTTTTTGTTCTTCTGTCAGGGAAGCAATAGCTCCCTGTAAAATCTGTTCTCTTTGGTCCGGAGTCAGGGACTGAACCGCCGTTAAAAGAATTTGTTCCTTTTGTTCCTCTGTCATAGCAGCAACGGTAGCCGCAATCATCGCCCTTCCCTCCTGTGTTTGAAGATAAGCATTTGCCTGCTCTTGGGTCATACCACTTTCCATCAACTGTTGCAAAACAGCCTGGGTTGCTACCCGGTTATAAAGATTATCTGCATCAGACTGCACATAGGCCAGACAAATTGCATCCGACTGGGAACGGATATATTCGGAATACAAGGTATCTGCCTGAGCTTCCACCTGTGCAGTCACCTCTGCCAAAGCAGTGTTATATGCGGTAGTATAAGCAGCATCTGCATCCATTTGTGCCAATACCTGCATCAATACCTCCTGATATGTGGAAGGCGTCAATGTAACCGCCTCCATTCCATTTGCTGTAAGCTGCCCATTTAACTGGGTCTGTGCCGCACTACACAAGCCTTCAAAGGCAGACCAGGCTGCAGCGGTAAGTTCACCATTTTTTGATGACAATGCTGCCAATCCATTTTGTAACCGGGTGGCACCTTCATAGAGAGAACCAGTCCCTGTATGCAGACTCTCGGCTGCTGAATTTAGTTTTCCTGCAGCACCATAAAGACTCGATGCCCCATCATTTAATGCTCCTGCACCTTCGTCTAAATCATTTACTGCACGAATTACTTCATCAATTTTTTCCTGCAATGTGGCATCATCTATATCCATATCCAAATCCATACGTATACCGTTTATAGAAATACCGGTCATTTCAAAATTTTCCACCTTAGCGGAAACAATAAGATTCTTTTCATTATTTGGAAGAATCGTAAAGGTAATCTGCTTATCACTTCCTACATTTGCAATGGTTGCACCTTCTGCCTTAATATCTGTGGCACAATTGGTATCTAATATAAAGGTTGTCTGCAAAGCATAGCCTTCAAAAAAGGAACTGTCACATTTCCGATTTTGACGGATACTCATTTTAATTTCCAGATTACCGCTCATCCCTGCAATTTCTTCTGCTGCATATTCCTTACCATCCATTAAATAATGAATTTCAATATTCCAGGGAATCTCATTTTCTTCCAATTTTCCTTCGTAATACAGTTTGCCTTTATCTGCTTCAATGGTTACGGTATGATCCTTATAGTCAATGGTATCCGTGGTGGTCATATTACGAAGACTTACATATTTACCGTAATCAATAATTGTCCCCTTTTCCTTTAAGTCAAAAATGTTGACTACATTGATTTCTTTTACAGACCCGTCCGAATTTAAATTTGTATAAACCACTTCTTCTTTCCCGGTGTTTTCCGAAGCGGCGAAAACCGATGTAGGAAGGGCAGTGATAACCAATAGTCCTGCCAAAAATACTGCTGTTACCTTTTTTCTATTTTTCATTATTTCATTACCTCCTGTACTGTCTTTCATTTATTTCTAAGCGTTTGTAAAACGACTATTTCATATATTTAGGAAAGCATCTACGTTCCTAATCCGCCCCGGAATCCTTATGTTTCAGGACAAGCGGGTTACTTCTTATGATGAATTTGTCCAGTGTTACCAGCAATCCCGGCAGCACGAACAAAACAATTATCATGGAAAAGATTGCTCCCCTGCCAATAAAAATACCAAGCTGGGCTAACAACTTATTAGTAGAAATATATCCTAACAGTAAACCAACTACTGCCAGTACACTGCCGGAAGTCATAATTGACACCGCAACATCGGATATGGTCTGTACAACCGCTTCCTTTTTGTTATCACATCCCCGATTTTCCTTATATCGGTCCGTCATTAAGATTGCATAGTCAACGGTTGCACCAAGCTGTACGGAGCTTATTATCAAATAAGCAATGTAATAAATCGGTGAATCAGCAAAGTAAGGAACCGATAGGTTTAACCATATTGCAGTTTCAATACACAAAACCAAAATAACCGGGACGGTTATGGATTTCATTGTCAAAAGTAAAACTACAAAGACTGCCCCGATTGCCAGCAAATTGACTTTCTTCATATCAGCGGTTATGGTATCCATCAGGTCATAGGTGCTGACACCCTCTCCTGCAAGATGGGTTTCACCCGGATAATATTTCTCTCCAATTTTTCTGATTTCTTCAACAAGCTGAAAGGTTTCTTCCCCTTCATAATCCACATCCACCATGATTACGAAACGGCTGTAATGTTCCGAACGAAGTAAAGATAAGGTATATTCATCTAAATATGCACTTGGAATTTCCGCACCTACGGTATCAACATAAGACATAATTTCCGTTACCTGAGGCAGACTTTTTAATTCCTTTGACATTTGCATTTCCGTAGCATTATCGTTCTTTGGTACCAAAAGCACATAGGTATCCTTTTTTCCAAATACCTCCTCGATTGCCGTCTTGTCTCTTCCATAGGTGGTTCCCTCTCCATAAATATGAGAGGAACCATAGAAAAATGAATTGGCATTGGAAGCCAGATAAGAAGGGACTATCAAAATGATAAACATACAAATCATCGGCATGGAAATTTTACGGACAAATATACCTAAGCTCCGAAAGCTTGGCATAAATGATTTGTGCTTGGTTTTATCAATCCATTTGTATGTATAAAGGATCAGGGCAGGCATAAAGGTAAAAACAGAGAATAAGCTGATTGCCACACCCTTTGCCAGTGCCAGTCCCAGATCCGGTCCGATACGAAACTGCATCAGTATTAAAGTTAAAAAACCAATTACCGTAGTCAATCCGCTGGATAAAATGGAAGTTGTGGATTTACAAAGAGCATCCACCATTGCCTTTTGTTCATCCTCTGTTTCCTTCCGGCATTCCTCAAAACGATGAATTAAAAATACTGCATAATCAAGGGAAACTGCCAATTGTAAAATGGTGCCTGCTGCATTTGTCACAAAGGAAATTTCCCCAAATAGCAGATTACTTCCGTTATTTAACATAATTGCCACACCAAGTCCGGTTAAAATAACGAAGGGCTCCACCCAGGAAGACGTGGTTAACAGCAACACAATTAAAACGAAAGCAACTGCAATTACCGACATTTTTTGAATTTCCGAAATTGTATTGGTTGTGGCAACTGCAGTAGAAACAGCACTTCCTGTCATAGCGTTATCATCACCGATAATTTCTCTTATGGCAGCAACTCCATCTATCCGATGATGTTCCTCGATGGTTACGCTGAATAATGCGTTGCTATCCTTGTAGTAATTCTCTACTACATCTGTATCCAGCATTGCGATTGGGGTTGTAATATCCACAGAATCGTCCAGCCAGGTTACCTCTGTAACACCTTCTACCGCTTCCATTTTCTCTTTATATTCCAACGCTTCCGGAATGGTAACATTAGAAATCATTACACGGGCATTAGGAATTCCACCGTCAAATTCTTCCTCCATAACCTCCAGTGCAACTGTTGATTTTGCATCTGACGGTAAATAGTCATTCATGTCATAATTTACAGACACAAACTTTTGTAGAAACAGGCATATAAAAAAACAAAGAATAAATGATGCTAATATCAGTCTCCGATGTTTTACTACCCCCGAATAAAATGTCTCCATCATACACCAACCTCTCTTTTTTAACTACCTTTCATATGTATTTATTCAACACGTGATGAACAAATGATATACACACTATAAATCTATTCAAGACATGATTAAATGGTCAAATGTCATCATTTGATGGTCAATTGTCCCATATTATCCGTTGTGTATTTTATGGACAGATGTATAATGAATCTAATTCAAGTTTCGTTTGTAAAACGCAATGATAATTTGTTCCGGTTGTGAATTTACAACATAAACGTAATCTATATGCGTTTTGCAAACACCTATCATTTATCTTTACATGGAGGACAAACATGAAACACGAAATTACTTCACTGAATACAAAAAAAGCCCTTGGGGAATCACTGAAAAAGATTATGAGAAGAAAGAACTTCTCAAAAATTACGGTCAGCGAAATCATTGCCGATTGCGGAGTGAACCGTAAAACCTTTTATTATCATTTTGAAGATAAATACGGCTTGTTAAAATGGATACTGGAAAATGAAGCCATAGAGGTGGTTAAGCATTTCAATTTAATTGTTGATTATGAAGAGGCGATTTTGTTCATCATGGATTACATTGAAGAAAACGACCATATTATCAGCTGTGCCTATGATGCCATTGGCCGGGATGAAATGAAACTGTTTTTCTTTGCTGATTTTCGGGAATTGGTTTTATCTATTATTGACAGTGCAGAAAAACAAGCAGAAAAAACTTTAGAGTCGGATTATAAAAATTTTCTTTGCTCCTTCTATACAGAGGCCCTTGCAGGTATTTTGATTGACTGGATTAAAAATCGCAAAGAACGAGACAGGCAACAGACCATAGATTATATTGTAAACACAATGAGGGTATCTTTATTGGGTATTTTAAACGAGGTGTCTTGATGGGGGTCAGACCCCTTTCACAGAATGTTCACAAATGGATACACAAAGGATATATCTCTATGCTAATATTGGAACATAAGATCTTATAAATGATATATATGAGGAGGAAAAGATGTCTTATCAGGTTTTATTGGTAGAGGATGATCCTCAGATTCGGGAAGTAATTGAGGATTTCTTTTCGGGAAAGGATAATGACAAAATTCATATTGTATCCGCTTGTGATGGAATGGAGGGGCTGGATTGTATTTATGAAAAAGAATATGATTTGGTGCTTTTGGATATTATGCTGCCCGGAATGGATGGTTTTCAGTTATGTAGGGAAATTCGTGGTATCAGCAGTTGTCCCATTATTTTTCTGACTGCAAAAGGGCATGAATCGGATGTGCTTTATGGATATTCCTTAGGTTGTGATGACTACATTGTAAAACCATTTTCGCTGAATGAATTATATGCCAAAGTAAATGCACTATTAAAACGTGCTAAGGGTCTGGTTGGAGCGGAAGCCTTAACTTGTGGCAGCATTTCTTTAAATCCGGTAACACTAAGGGTTACGGTATTAGAGTCCGGTAAAGAAGTAAATGTGGAGCTGCCCCCAAAGGAGTACGCCATTTTAAAATATTTATTAGAGCATAAAAATCAGGCGGTGGACCGTGAAACACTGTTAGTACGAATTTGGGGTTATGATTACGAAGGAAATGAGCGGGTTGTGGATAATCATATAAAAAAACTAAGAAAGGCATTAGGTTTAGCCGGAAAACAGATTAAGACAGTAATGACAAAGGGTTATAAAATAATTGAAGAATAGGAGTGAGAACTATGAAGCAGATAAAAAAACCAAATGGTATGCGAATATTTCTTTTCCGTTTTTTTGTCATATTAATGGCTGTAACGATGACCTGTCTTGGCGTTACAGCTGTTGGAAAATATTTTTTTGACCAGGAAAAGGATTGGGAAATACAAAATTATGTGAATGGATTTTGTTCCGGGATTTCTGAAAAGTATGCGCAATTACAATTAGAGGGCAAAAAAGGACAGGAACTGACAGAGGAATTTAAAAATTATTCTCAATGGCTTATAGATGTTTCTTCTATAAATATGCCCTCCCACGTGAATGTAGGGGAATCTTCGGCATATGCCCTTTATAACGTAGAAACAAAAGAGTTATATGCAATAACAGATAAAAATGTTTATTTGACATGCCATGATTTGAAGGGCTTAAATGGTAGCTATCGATATGACGGAACGGATATGGAAGCCTTTGAGAAATTAAATGAAAAAATGGAGGAAATTGACCGGGCGGAATATGAAAAGGATTTTCCATATTCTAATGCCTATTACGATTATGCAGTAGATGGTGTTTATGTAACAAATCATAATACATTTATTCCTGATACGATTCGTTTGGTAAAATATGATTCTTATACAAAAGAGGAGATGGAGACTCTTTTGACCTTTAACATGAAGCCTGATGATTTGTCAGGGTACACTTATATATCCTTTGAAAATGCAGTCAATCAGGATAACAGACCTTATGTTATTTTGTTTGGATTTGGAAATGGGGGGGCAAAGAAGGATTTAAGGAACTTTTTAGAAGGAACTTTTCCATGGGATGAAACCATAGATTCCATTTTAAATGATGAACAACATAATGCCATGGCATGGTCTGATGATAATAAAAAAATAATATCCTCAAGAATTTATGTAAATGATGAAGTCTTTGAAGTGATTTCCTGTAATACCTATGATTTCTGGGAAACGAAGCAATATAGATATTTGAAATTATATGGATTTATTGCTATTTTTGGCTTCATAGTGGTTGTGATTTGGACCATTTATTCTTATAAAATGAAAAAAGGATATTATGAACTGGACCGGAATCGGAAGCGGACAACGGATATTCTGGCTCATGATTTGAAAACCCCATTAATGGCAATATCCGGCTATACAGAGAATATGGAAAATAATACCCATCCTGAAAAAATGGATTATTATTTGCAATCCATAAAGTCAAATGTGGATTATATGAACGAGCTGATTGAAAAGGTGTTAGCCCTTGGCAAAGTGGAGGAAGGGGGATATCAGCTTTCCATAGAAGAGGTTAAGCTTACCGATGTTTTAACCCCTTTGGAAGAGAAATATGAAAGCCTGTTAGGAAAAAGAGATTTGCAAATTGCTGTAAGTGGGGATACAACCTTGCATACAGATAAAGTTTTATTGACCCAAATTTTGGATAACCTTCTATGTAATTCCATAAAGTATGCATTGCAAGGTACTGTAATTGAGATTGTTGCGGAACAAGGACAATTTATAATAAGCAATCAAATGGAAACCGATATTAGTGTTACGCCGGAGCAATTATTACAGCCTTTTGTAAAGGGGAATGAAGTTAGAACCGGAGCTACCGGTGCAGGACTGGGCCTCACCATTGTCAGTCACATTGTAGAATTGTTAAAATACAAAATGAACATCTCCGTGAAGGAAAATGAGTTTGTGGTTGAAATCAGGGGGTCAGACCCCTTTCACACAATTTTCACAAAATAATTTGACACATCAAAAAAACTGTGCTATATTAACGAAAGTTGTTTAACACTTTTAAGCGTTAAAGCGTTAAACCTCAAAAGTAAAATAAAATGAAAAGGATAAGGAGTTGTTAAAAATGAAAGAGATATCTAAGTTAATGGGATACCGCAAAGAAGTCAAAGTTTTGGATGCCACTCTTCGTGATGGTGGATTGGTGAATGAATTTTATTTTACAGATGAGTTTGTTAAGGATTTATATCGTACAAATGTTAAAGCCGGTGTTGATTATATGGAGCTTGGTTATCGTGCAGATAAGACTATGTTTGATGTCGATAAATTTGGAAAGTGGAAATTCTGTAACGATGATGAGGTTTGGGAGATTATTGGTGAGAAGGATCCTTCCTTAAAGCTTGCAATTATGGCGGATGTCGGACGATGCGATTACAAAAATGATATTCAGGATAGAAGTAATTCTCCGATTGATTTGGTACGGGTAGCAACATACCTTCACCAGATTCCTACTGCAATTGATATGATTGAGGATGCGGCTAGAAAAGGATATGAAGTGACCTGTAATATTATGGCTATTTCTAATACACAAGAAGCTGACCTTCGTGTTGCATTAGAGGAGCTTGGAAAGTCACCGGTAGATGTATTCTACATTGTAGACAGCTTTGGTGCTATGTACCCGGAACAGATTGCAAGACTTTCGGACATTTATTTAGATGTGGCTGCAAAATACGGAAAGCAGGTTGGTATGCATGCTCATAATAACCAGCAGTTAGCATTTGCCAATACAATTGAAGCTGTAGGTGATGGTGTTAACTGGTTAGATGGTACCTATTCAGGTATGGGCCGTGGAGCCGGTAACTGTCAGATGGAATTATTACTTGGTTTCTTAAAGAATCCAAAATACAATGTATACCCTGCTTTTAAGTTTATTGAAAAGTATATGACAAAGTTAAAAGAAGAGGGTGTTGTTTGGGGATTTGATTTACAATACTTAATGACAGGTCTTCTTAATCAGCATCCAAGAGCAGCAATCGCTTTCACAAATGATAAACGTAAAGACTACGCTGAGTTCTACAAAGAGTTAGAGGGACAGGAGTAAAAAGGGGTCAGACCCCTTTCACAATTTGGACACAATTAAAAAATTTCATAATCCTACTTGCAAAATGAATTAGAATCTTATATGCTATGTGTAACACATGACTGACGGATAAATGGGGTAACCCATGGGGAGTGTGTTCGTGGATT
>JBJENY010000094.1:0-9033 GCA_051880435.1 Lachnospiraceae bacterium
TTATGGAAAATAATGCTGTGAAAAACGGAATGGTGCTTAGTATGGCACTTTATGCCATGACAAGGCAGCCGGAACCATATTATGTTCGCCGTCTGAATGCCGATGAAATAAAAAATGCTACTGATTTGATCTGGGAGGTGTTTCTTCAGTTTGAAGCCCCGGAATATTCCAAAGAGGGGATTGATTTTTTCCGTGGAAGTCTTGATGACGAAGAGCGTAACCGTAAACTGAAATATTATGGTGCTTTTGAAGGCAAAGAGCTTATCGGGACACTTTGTATGAGAGAACCACAGCATATTGGGGGATTTTTTGTAAATGCCAAACATCAGCAAAAAGGTGTTGGAAGAGCGTTATTTGAAGCTATGAGAAAAGACTATGAGAAGCAGGAATTTACTGTACACTCGTCTCCATACGGAGTCAAGATATATGAGCATTTGGGATTTAAAGCGACGGATGAGGAACAGCTTGTAAATGGGCTGCGATTTACCCCTATGGTATTTAAAAATGAATGTTAAGTCCGTTGACACAGGAAAAAAAGCATGTTACTATGTGAATATCTTAATGAAAGAGGTGAAAAGATGAGGAGATAATTTACTTTTGATTTCATGAATATTTTGACGGTACAGGAATGGTACTGTTTTATCATGTTGCCAAAAGTGGATTATGTTCTCATAACCTCTTTTTATTGATACATAGATGTAAGGATTGTATAAGTAAATCAAACCGGATATAAGACTTGCAGAGTTTAATAGCGATTGATGGTTATAAAATCATCCTTCTGATAAATGAGGTTATTGTAAGAAGTGGAACTATTTGGCAACAGATGGTTCTTTTTTTGTTTTGTTTTGATTTATACAGGAGGGATGTATATGGCACAAATTAGGGTAAATAATCTTACATTTTATTATGATGGAAGTTTTGATAATATTTTTGAAAATGTTTCTTTTTCAATTGATACTAACTGGAAACTGGGCTTAATCGGTCGAAACGGAAAAGGAAAAACCACATTTTTACAACTGTTAATGGGAAATTATACATATAAGGGTTCCATAGATACCACAACGGTTTTCGATTATTTTCCCTATCAGATTACGAAAGAGCAAATGGAGTTAACCGCGGCTGAGTTTATGGAAGACCTGAAAGCAGGATGTGAGGTCTGGAAGGTAATATACGAATTGTCGGGCCTTAATGAAAATGCAGATATTCTTTACAGGCCTTTTAAGACATTAAGCTTTGGAGAACGTACAAAGGTGCTGTTAGCCATTCTTTTTTCCGGAAATAATGATTTTTTATTAATTGATGAACCAACCAATCATCTGGATCAGGAAGCAAGAGAAATCGTAAAAAAATATTTGGCTTCTAAGAAGGGATTTATTCTTATATCCCATGACAGAGATTTGTTGGATGCCTGTATTGATCATTGTCTGGTATTAAACAGAAAGAGTATTGAAGTACAAAACGGTAATTTTTCCTGTTGGTGGGAGAATAAAAAACGAAAAGACCAATTTGCTTTGGCAGAGAATGAAAAACATCAGAAGGAAATCCGTAAACTAAAGCAGGCTGCAACAAGGACCTCTGCATGGGCGGAAAAAAATGAGCATACGAAAATCGGATTTGACCCCGTAAAGGAACATGACCGGTGCATCAGCACACGGTCCTATATCGGTGCCAAAACAAAAAAGATGCAAAGCAGGGTTAGTCAGATGGAAAAACGAATCAGCCGGGAAATAGAGGAAAAGGAAGGTCTGCTGCAGGACTTGGAAGTACCGGTTGATTTAAAAATAACTCCTTTATCCTATCATAAAAACCGGCTCGTAAATATTAGGGATTATTCTTTGCAATATAAAGAATCGCCATATCCGGTATTTAGCGGATTGACCTTCGAGATGAATCAGGGAGACAGAGTTGCTTTATGTGGAAAAAATGGCAGTGGAAAATCCACTCTCATTCAAATGATTTTACAAAAAACGGATTCCGGTTACCATGGTTTAGATATTTTGGAAGATGGTGTATGCGAAATTGCAGCAGGTCTTGTGATTTCCTATATAGGACAGGATGTAACAGGATTAAAAGGCGATATAACAGCCTTTTGTAAGGAAAGAGGACTGGACAAAAGTTTATTCTGCGCAGTATTAAGACAACTGGATTTTGAACGGACACAGTTTGAAAAAAATATGGAAAGCTTTTCGGAAGGACAGAAAAAGAAGGTTTTGATTGCTGCAAGTCTGTTAACACCGGCACATCTATATATTTGGGATGAGCCTTTAAACTATATTGATGTGTTTTCAAGAATGCAGATTGAGAAACTGTTGTTAGCATATCAGCCCACTATGTTATTTGTAGAACATGATGTAAGATTTTGTGAAAAAATTGCTACGAAAACCATTGATTTGTAATACAAAAATCTTTGTGATTGTGTTAGACTACAATGAGGATGTGCAAATTAGTGCCTAAAATTATGGATGGACATGTTATGTTGCAGATAATATTCAATTAATATGCAATCATTCATAAAAAGAAAACAATGACAGATGCTTAGTAATATAGTATGGAGATAAACGATGAACAAAAGGCAGAAGAAAAAACAACAGAAAAAGGCAGAATATAGTAAGCTGACACACAATTGTGATAATAATAAACAACAAGAAAATATTAAGAAAAACAGGGATTTATCAAAAGATATAAAAATAAAGGACAAAAATCTTGATTTGCAAGATACTGCAACAAAACATAATGAAAATCTTGATTTGCGAGATACTGCAACAAAAAATAATGAAAGTCCCAAACTGCAAGAGCCTGTTACGAAAAATGGATGGTTTGGATTCTTATTTTTTCCACTTTCATTTATTATCATGGAAGTTGTTATGGCATGTTCTACAGGAGGACATTTATTCAGTCATTATGGAATATATATCCTATTATTCAGTGTAGGATATGGTTTGTTGATACAGTTAGTAACAACTCTTTCAAAGAAGGAATTCTTGAACCGGATCATACAGGCTGTATGCATTTGTATTATCTCATTGTTGTATTGTGTTATTTATTTTCTGCATTGTGAATTTCAGGTGTTTTATAATTTGACTACCATGCTTGCCGGTGCTTTGGATGCAATGGATGATTTTTCGGGAGATATTATTGGAATGGTACTTACTCCCGGAGGACTATTTCATGTTTTGCTATTTTTTTCACCAAGTATTGTATATTTGATATTTGGTAAAAAAATTGCAGCCGCAAGGTCTTCGGATATGAAAACAAAGGGACTTGTGCTGGTGTTTTTTTTGGTTGTTTACGGAATGAATGTAGGAACAATCTGTATAAATAAAACAGATCATAATATGTATACAAAGGAATATCACTATGATGCTGCCATTACCCATTTTGGTGTTGTGACGGGATTGCGGTTAGACGTAAAGAATTCAATTTTAAATGATACACAGGAAGTGACATTTGAAATGGAAAGTACTACGGAAGAGGTAATGATAACCACTGAACAGAAGGAACCGGATATTTCAGATGAACAATTAGCGTTAGAGAATAATCAGGAAGAAGAACCGGTTATTCCTGTTGGGAAAAATGAATTGGATATTGATTTTTCTGCTTTAGCTCAAAAAGACGGTGGGAAATATGCAGCAATAGATGAATATGTCGCATCCTTAGAAGCAACAGCTAAGAATGAATATACAGGTTTATTTGAAGGGAAAAATTTGATTTTCTTTACTGCAGAAGCATTTTCTGCTGAAGTAATTGACCGGAATCTGACACCTACATTATATCGTTTGGCTCATAAGGGAATCCAGTTTACTGACTTTTATCAGCCCTCAGGTGCAGGAACAACAGGGGGAGAATATAGCAATATTTTTGGTATGCTGCCCACAGCAGCCGGAGAATCTGTGAAAAAGACGGCAACCCATTATAATTGGAATACAATTGCTTCCAGACTGTCAGAAGAAGGTTATTATGGTAAAGCATATCATAATAATGATTATAAGTATTATGACAGACATAAGACCCATATTAATCTGGGATATTCGGATGGATACGAGGGTGTAGGAAATGGTTTAGAGGACGTAATTACTTCACAGTGGCCGGAAAGTGATCTGGAAATGATTCAGGGTACACTTCCGACCTATGTGAACAAGGAACCATTTAATATATACTATATGACGGTAAGTGGACATAGTTTATATAGTTTTGATAAAAATGCAATGGCGAAAAAGCATCGTGAAGAAGTAGAAGATTTAAATTATTCTGATACTGTAAAAGCATATATTGCCTGTCAATTAGAGTTTGAAGCTGCATTAACTTATCTTGTAGATGAATTAGAAAAAAGGGATATGGCGGATGATACAGTAATTGTAATCAGTCCGGATCATTTTCCATATGGTCTTGGACAAAACTATGGATCTAATAGCTATTTAGCTGAATTATATGGACAATCAATTGATAATGATTTTATCAGAGACCATAATCGGCTGATTATATGGAGTGGATGTTTGGAGAATGAAGAACCAATCGTAGTGGATACGCCTGTAACCAGCATGGATATTCTTCCGACATTATGTAATTTATTTGGTACAGAATTTGATTCCCGATTATTGCCGGGAAGAGATGTATTTTCAGATGCCCTTCCTTTGGCATTTACACTTGGATATGATTGGAAGACAGATAAAGGAACCTATATTGCTTCGAAAGGTAAATTTACCCCTGCAAAAGAAGGGGAGGAAGTATCTGAGGAATATATTGAGCAAATAAAAAATATTGTTCAAAATAAAATGACCTATAGTAGAAGTGTGCTAAAACAGGATTACTTCCGACATGTGTTTGAAACAGAGGATGAAATAGAAGAATAGAAATTGAAAAAAATGCTTTCTAACTGTGTCTACATTACCACATTTTTAAGAAAATTTCCAGTCTTGTATTATTTCTATATTACATGTATTGATAATATAAGACATAAACGTTTGATGTACTTAACTGAAATTATTGATTGTTGCAAACAACTGGTAAAGGAGAATGAAGTGGTATGAGTCACATGTTAGATATTTTTTCAAATCAAAATCTGTTAGCTATTGAAGATGCTAAAAAAGAGATAAGAAACTGTAATGACTTTACAGAAAAATTTGGTCTTGTGTTAAGTGAAGAAGACATAGCAGAGCTTGTGCAATGCAGAGCAGATGCATTAAAAAATACGGGACGGGTAGAATTTGGTGGAGGTATACTGCCAAAGCTTATTTATGCCTTTTGCGATTCTCCTTATATTAATCAGGATAATTATGAATCAATTTTGCTGCAATTACAGGAAGCCTTTTATTATTTTAAGGGGGAAGCATTAGACTATTATACGGACGATGATTTAATTGAATATATGGTTTTGGTGTTTAATGGAAGAGCACAGGGGTCTGCTGAATATTTGATTGAAACATCATTAGAGGCATTATGTCGTTATGCAAGAAATGGCTTTCGTCAAGACGATGCCAATGAGGCAGGTGATTTGTTCTAATGATAGAGGAACAAGGTTTTTATGTATATAATACGTTAGTGCTTACAGAAGAAGAGCAACAGATTTTGTTAGGCCGGCTTTATGAGTTATTGAAAAAACAGGTTAATAACTACAACGGTTTAGATAGTACTTCCATGGCCATTGAAAAGGTTCAGGATATATTGGAGTCGTTATGCTTCACCTTAGAAGTTGTAGTGCAAAATGGCATTTCAAAGGATGAAATATTAACGGGTGATATTAACGAAATAATAAAAACAGGTCAGTCAATTTTAAAGGAAAAGAAAAAATCTGTTAAGGTAGAATGGAAATTATTATGTGAAAGTATTCCTCATATACAAAATGTTTATTTTTTGACTACAGTTAAAAATCTTTCTATGTTTTTTGAACAGTATAATTTGTATTATGAGGCCCATGATATTCCCTGTAGTATTGATTATTGGCCCATTTGTCCTATGCCGGATAATCTAAAGGGAATCAGTTATATTGAGGAATATATTTCCCGTATACAAATAGAGAACGATTTTCTGAATTGTTTTGATTTGCATAAACTTGATTTGCTATATGAAAAGTATATGACCGGCTATAAGGAATTGCTGTTTAATCTTTGTGAACCTGTTTTAACAAATACCATTGGCCTTTCCCTGCTTAAAAAGGATATTCGCCAATTACATATTGCCGCAGCTGATAGGAGCAAGCTTTTTGAATTATTAGTAGGGAAAGATGAAGTGGAAATAAAAAAAATGATTGATAATGAAATAATGGATGTCTGTAGAAAAATCGGAATGACAGAAGCATATGAGCTTTCTTATTTTAAACAGGCAGTATCCGGGATGTCTTTACGAATATACGAAGCAATGAAAAATGGTGACTTGTCATATGTGTTTATTGGTTTTAAGGAAATTGTAGAATAATATTTGCCGATATTATTTATATAATGATTTAGTTTATTTGTTTTATAAAATGATCCAATAACTATTTATGTGATATTTTTTAGATTATTTGGAAACACCGATTTTTATGAAAGGATACAAGAAATGAATGATATACTGACCAAACAATTAGCGATTGATTTTTGTTGTAGTGAAGAAGAAGTTATGAGCAATGAAAATATATTTACAGAATATATGCCACAAATAGGAAGAAGAATCTTTGAAGAAGGTGAGTGCTTTCTCAAGGTTGCCTCTGTACAGGGAAAGATTCTGGCTTCTGGTAGGGAAGATATTATCAACTGGGTAAGAGAACATTATAAAGACAGCAGTGGTGCCTGGTTTATGGATTTTGATAATTTGCGGGAATTAGATGATAAAATGAAGGAATTTGGCTGTAGGATTGGACAGGCACATCCTTTTTACATAGCAACGGAAAAATCTGTGGTGAATACAGAAGGCTATGTCATTAAAAAGTATGTTGGAGATGAAATTGAACAGTTTCGTGATGATGAGCGTTTTGATGAGGCCTTCATTTTTGAAGAGCTTCCCAAGGATGAAATTGGAATTGCTGCCATAAAAGATGGAAAGATTCTTGGAATGGCAGGAGCAACCAGTGATAGTGAGTTGATGTGGCAGATTGGAATCAATGTAATGCCTGAGGCAGAGGGATTAGGAATTGGTTCCATGTTAGTGGCGCTTTTGAAAAATGAAATTCTCGATATGGGCAAATTACCATTTTACGGAACGGCAATGTCTCATATTGCATCCCAAAGGGTTGCATTAAAGGCTGGTTTTTATCCTGCCTGGGCAGAATTATCCTGTGAAAAAGGTGAGAAGCCATGTATATAGTATTATTAGTGATTATCTATATTGCATTTATTAGTCTGGGATTGCCGGATTCTTTATTAGGGGCTGCCTGGCCGGTAATCCGTACAGATTTTGTTGTACCATTATCCTATATGGGGATAATTTCTATGATTATTTCCGGGGGAACCATTATTTCCGGATTACTGTCAGAGCTTCTGACAAAGCGGTTTGGAACGAGAATAGTGACCGTAGCAAGTGTTTTTCTTACAGCAATTGCTTTATTTGGATTTTCTACATCAACCCAATTTTATCATATGTGCTTATGGGGAATTCCTTATGGTTTGGGTGCAGGGGCAATTGATGCCGCCCTGAATAATTATGTCGCCCTGCATTATAATTCCAGACATATGAGCTGGTTACATTGTTTCTGGGGTGTGGGAACCATTATCAGTCCATATATTATGCGTTATGCACTGTTACATACTACATGGACAGACGGATACCGGCAGGTTGCATGCTTACAGTTTGGAATTGCAGTATTATTAATTCTTACACTGCCTTTATGGAAGATAAATGAGTCTGTGAAAACGGAGGAGAAAAAAGCAGAGCTGCTTGGTATAAGAGGTGCATTAAAAATCAAAGGTGTACTTTACATTTTAGTTGGATTTTTTGCATATTGTGCAGCAGAGTCTACAACAATGCTTTGGGCAAGCAGTTATCTGGAAGGAACAAGAGGTGTAACGAAGGAAGATGCGGCTGCATTTGGTTCCTTATTTTTTATTGGCATTACAGTAGGAAGATTTTTGGCAGGGTTTATTTCAGATCGGATTGGAGATAACAGAATGATTCAACTGGGTGTTTTGATTGCATTAACCGGGGTTCTTTGCATTGCGCTGCCATGGGAACTTACTTCTATTATAGGGTTTGTGATAATCGGTCTTGGATGTGCACCAATCTATCCTTGTATTATACATTCCACACCGAATAACTTCGGAGCGGAACATTCCCAGGGAATCATTGGTATTCAGATGGCATGCGCATATGTGGGTTCAACCTTTATGCCACCAATATTTGGAGTGCTTGCTAATCATATCAGCTTAAAATTGATGCCTGTTTATATTGCAGTTTTTTTTATTTTGTTACTTGTGATGATAAACCGGTTAGAAAGCTGTGTGGGTAAAAATTCAATACATTAGGAATAGAATGGAGGGGAAGTAGTGATGTCTATCTTTACAAAACCGGAATATAAAAATGTGGCTATGCCATTTATTCTTGACATATACACAATGTGGGAAGAAGACCAGAAAGCGGGTACTTTTGGGATTGAAGCATACGGAGTTGTGGATGGAAGTAAAAAATACTTTATGAATTGTTATATGTTAAAAAAACCATCTATGTATGACACAGGAGACTTTGATGATATGATGGAATTATTAAAGGATTCTGATAGAAAAGAAATTATCGTAAAGCTTAAATACAAAAACGGAATATTAAAGGGTTTTGATTTTGATATAGAAAGTTTGGCAAATGCCTACTGTGATAAACGATTTCTGGAATTAGAACGCCTTTCCTGGGGAATAAATGAAATGAGCTGTAAAGAACGTTTGATGGAATCCCAGTAGTTTTCTATTGATGGTTATATCTAAAAATACGATGATTGCATACATCTGTAAATTATAATCATGAATGAAAAAAATTAATATCAATTAATTAAAAAAATGATATAACAGGGATGTTATGACAAAAACGTAAAAAATAACCAAAAATTATATTGAATTCTTGTCATTTTTAATCTAG
>JBJENY010000095.1:0-9016 GCA_051880435.1 Lachnospiraceae bacterium
CGGAAAGACTTAAGGTATATTTCTTCTCGTCGTTTTGATATAAATAATCCGGTACGTAGAAAAGTGGATGATGCTTAACACCATGCTCTGCCACATCCTTTAAGTCAAAGGAGTATACTTCGTCATAAAAACCTTTGTTATCCTCGTAACCTTCCACCCTTGCAATATCATCCCATAAATAAAGAATGAATTTTGCCTGAGGCTGTGCCTTACGATACTGGGCAAGTAAAGAAGGGTCCAAATGTCTGCCTACAATAACTAATACATAATCGTATTTCTTAGGATTGTCATTCATAAATTGCTTTTGCCTTCTGAGACATTTTTTCTTTAAAAACTTACCCTTAGTAAAAGCATTATATAATTTTTCGAAGGTGTTATAGTTACCGATTGGTGTAAACTGGGTCACCTCGTAACCTAATTCTTTAATTGTTGCAGTAATCTTGTCATCGTAGTTATAAAAACCCAATGAAACAAATAAAACAGATTGCATAATAAAACCCTCGAATTCCTTTATTTACATAGTTTTTTAACATAATGACAATATCAAAAAAAGGTCATAATGTCAATAAAACACCATATCGACTTTGATTTGGATTTGTGATAGAATAACCCCATGATTGAAAATGCAAGGAGATAGAATATGCAGATTAAAATGTATACCTTCCAGATTCATGGTGATGACAGAGGTCAGCTTGTGGCATTAGAGGAGACAAAGGATATTCCCTTTAAAATAAAACGTGTCTATTATATGTATGATACCGGTGAAGGTGTAAGAAGAGGTTTTCATGCACACAAATGCTTAGAACAAATTCTAATCTGTATCCATGGTTCCTGTAAAATATTACTGGACAATGGTACAGAAAAAGAAACAGTGGTTCTTGATAAACCATACGAAGGATTATATGTTTCCAATGACATGTGGAGAGAAATGTATGATTTTTCACCGGACGCAGTACTGATGGTGCTTGCTTCTGAACTATACGACGAGGCAGACTACATTAGAAATTATGATGAATTCTTAGCGTATGTGAAAGAACACTCATAATATACAAAGATAGAGATGGTTTATCGCTGTATTTATTTGCGAAGCTATAATCAATATCCAATTTGATTTGATTTAATATTCGATTTTGTTAATTGTTTAATTGGTAACGTATATTCCTAACAAAACCTACCGGCATCATCCACCTTAGTGAATGTGAGTTCCCGAACTGTTTTTGTTGGAATGTTAATTTGATATTTTTGATTACAGTTAATTATTTGTTATATATTTGGATACGATATATTATTTTATTTGATTTGTTTAAATTTTAGAACGTGTTGATTCCCACGAAAGTCTTGTTGGGTTGGGGGAGAAGCATTACCATATCAAAAGCAGGCTCTAGAAACACGTCGGTACTTGCATAAGTAACATATGAAAAATTGATGTTTTGACATATTTTATTCTGTTACTTATGCTTAGTACCGCTACGTGTTGAATGAAGCGGGAGCGGGCCTGCGATGATATGGTAATGCTTCATATCCCCCAACAAGACTTTCGTGGGAGACTAAAACTAGAGAGGAGAACGAACATGAACATTCCATTTGTTTCATTTGAAGTAATGCATGGAGAAATAAAAGAAGGTCTACAGCAGGCTTTCCATACAGTTCTTGATAATAATTGGTTTATTCAGGGCAAGCAGTGTGAAGCCTTTGAAGAAGAATTTGCAGCCTACTGTGGTGCAAAATACTGTATCGGCTGTGGTAATGGATTAGATGCTTTATTCTTAATTCTGAAAGCCTATGGTATTGGAGAAGGAGATGAGGTGATTGTTCCCTCTAATACTTATATTGCAACGGCACTGGCAGTGTCTTATACAGGAGCATTGCCTGTATTTGTTGAACCGGAGGAGGACAGCTTTAATATCAATCCTTCCTTGATTGAAGAAAAGATTACAGATAAGACAAAAGCAATTATGGCAGTACATCTATACGGTCAGCCTGCAAAAATGGATGAAATTATGGAAATTGCAAAGAACCATAATTTGAAGGTAATTGAAGATTCAGCCCAGGCACACGGTGCAACCTATAAAGGAGTAAGAACCGGAAATCTTGGAGATGCAGCCGGATTTAGCTTTTATCCCGGTAAAAATCTTGGTGCATTAGGAGACGGAGGAGCCGTTGTAACCAATGATAAAGTGTTAGCCGAAAAGGTACGGGCGTTAGGTAATTATGGTTCTGATTATAAGTATCATCATATATACAAAGGAAATAATTCCAGACTTGATGAAATGCAGGCAGCATTTTTACGCGTGAAGCTACATGAATTAGATCGTTGGAATCAGGAACGAAACCGGATTGCAGCAAGATATTTAAGTGAAATCAAGAATCCTAAGATTAAGCTTCCAACAACAGGAAGTGATATGACCCATGTATATCATATATTTGCAGTGCTTTGTGATGACAGAGATGCTTTGGAACGTTATCTGTCTGATTGTGGTATTGGAACAAATAAGCATTATCCAATACCAATGCATATGCAGGGTGCTTATGAAGATTTGAAGATTCCGGAAGGAAGCTATCCCCTTGCTGAAATGATATCGGCAAAGGAACTGAGTCTGCCAATGTATTATGGTATGTCGGAGGAAGAGATAAGCTATGTCATTGAAAAGCTTAACGAATTTTAAGAATATGCCTGTAGAGGTAAAGGTATCTACTGCCTATGCCATCTGCAGCATCATTCAAAATTGCATACAGTTTATTACATTACCGATTTTTACAAGATTGTTGACTAAGGAACAGTTTGGACAGTATACCGTCTATAGTTCATGGTCTTCAATCTTTGCCATTTTTATTACCTTGAATCTGGCTTATGGTTCCTTTTCTACGGCAATGGTGAAGTTTGAGAAGGACAGGGATGCCTATATTTCTTCTGTTCAAGGGATTTGTGTTGCCTTAGCAGGTATATTTTTGCTGTTATACCTTCCCCTTAGAAAGTATTGGAATGTATTATTAGGTCTTCCAACACCTATGGTTGTATTAATGGTAGTAGAAATTCTTGCAAATGCAGCAATTCTGTTTTGGAATGGGAAAATGCGATTTGAATTCCGTTATATCGGAGTTGTGGCAGTTACCTTATTTAATGCATTTGTCGGACCTTTTGTTGCGTATCTGCTAGTAACTCATACAGAGGAAAAAGGATATGCAAGAATTATTGGTTATGCAGGTGTTACCATTATTGTAGGTGGTATCATTTTTATTATGAATGGAATAAAGGGTGGTAATCCCTTTAAAAAGGAATACTGGAAATATGCCATTAGCTTTAATGTTCCCTTGATTGCCTATTATTTATCCCAAACCGTGTTTAATCAAAGTGACAGAATTATGATTGATCATATGTGTGGTAAGGATAAGGCGGCTGTTTATGGTGTGGCTTATACCCTGGCAATTGTGCTTACTTTTGTATTAAATGCCATTAATAATTCATATGTTCCTTGGTTTTATAATAAGATTAAGGAAAATAATAAGGCTGCAAATCGTGCTATTGCTAATTTGTTATCCATATTAATGGCAGTATTGCTTGCCTGTGTGATTTGGCTTGCACCGGAGCTTATATATTTCTTTGGTGGTAAGTCATATATGGAAGCCATGTGGGTTGTTCCACCGGTTGCCTTAAGTGTGCTGTTGTTATTTTATGCACAGATGTTCATTAACGTAGAGTTTTATTTTGAAGAGAAAAAGAAGCTTGTTGGGGCATCTATTGCGGCGGCGGTTATTAATATTGTACTGAACTTTTTCCTGATTCCGATCTTTGGATATTATGCAGCAGGATATACAACTCTATTTAGTTATCTTGTATTTGCATTTAGTAACTACGGTGCAATGAAAAAGGTATTAGCGGAGCAAAACCAGAAAAATGATGCATTCCATATGAAAGGGTTAATTTTAATTTTTATTGCATTTCTGGCAGTAGGATTTTTAGGTATGGCGTTATATGATTATTTGGTCATCCGAATTATGATTATGGCGGTTGTATTGTTAGGGTTAATTATTATGCATAAGCGGATTATTGTATTGGTACAGAAATATAGAAAATAGCAGGTGAAATGATGAGACTTAGAAGGTTAGAAGAAAAAGATGCAGCGTTAATGCTTGAATGGATGCATGATGAAAGTGTTGTAAAATATATGGGTGCCAATTTTGGTGCAAAAACAATAGAAGACTGTAAGAATTTTATTAAGTCCGGTCAGGATACAAGTAAGGATTTAAATCTTGCAATTGTAAATGATAAAGACGAGTATATGGGAACCGTTAGTTTAAAACATATCAATCAGGAAAAAAAGACAGCGGAGTTTGCCATTACTGTAAGGAAAATAGCTATGGGCAATGGATTTTCCGGTTTCGGTATGAAAGAAATTCTTCGGATTGGTTTAGAAGAACTGGGACTTACAAAAATTTATTGGTGTGTTGCAAGGATAAATGAAAGAGCTGTCCGTTTTTATGATAAAAATGGATACGAAAGAATTACTGATATACCGGAGCATATTTTAGAGGCTTATACGAAAGAACAGCTGGAACAGTTTATTTGGTATGTGGTTTTTAGATAAAAACAACGATAGTATTTTTGAGGAGATAAAAAAATTTTACGTGATAAATTAAAAATATTGTATTTTTTTTGATAATTGTATGGTATACAATGATTACAAAACGCCTAACTGTTTGGATGAAATGAAAGGAGACTGATTATGAAGGTTTTAGTTACTGGTGGAGCAGGATATATTGGAAGTCATACTTGTGTTGAGCTATTAAATGCCGGCTATGATGTAGTAGTAGTAGATAATTTATATAATGCAAGTGAAAAATCCCTTGAGAGAGTAAAAGAAATTACAGGTAAGGATGTAACCTTCTACAAAGCAGATATTACAGATAAAGCTACAATGAATGAAGTTTTTGATAAGGAGACTGATATTTCCTGTGTGATTCATTTTGCAGGATTAAAGGCGGTTGGCGAGTCGGTTAGAAAACCACTTGAATATTATCAGAATAATATTGGAGGAACCTTGACCTTATGTGAGGCAATGAGAGACCATGGTGTTAAGAATATTATTTTCTCATCTAGTGCAACCGTATATGGTGATCCTGCATTTATTCCAATTACTGAGGAATGTCCAAAGGGAGTTTGTACCAATCCCTATGGTTGGACAAAACATATGATTGAGCAGATTTTGACGGATTTCCATACAGCAGACCCTGAGTGGAATATCATTTTACTTCGTTACTTTAATCCGATTGGAGCCCATAAGAGTGGAATGATTGGTGAAGATCCTAAGGGAATTCCCAATAATCTTCTCCCATATGTTGCT
Organism: Lachnospiraceae bacterium; assembly: GCA_051880435.1. Classification (GTDB taxonomy): domain Bacteria; phylum Bacillota; class Clostridia; order Lachnospirales; family Lachnospiraceae; genus CAG-590. The sequence continues at coordinate 5,343 of JBJENY010000095.1, forward strand.
CAGGTTGCCATTGGTAAACTGGAATGTCTTGGGGTATTTGGTGATGATTATGATACGACCGATGGAACAGGAGTTAGAGATTACATCCATGTTGTAGATTTGGCTCTTGGTCACGTAGCTGCAATTAATAAGATAAAAGAAAATCCTGGTGTTAAGGTTTATAACTTGGGAACCGGGAATGGATACAGTGTATTAGATGTAGTGAAAGCATTTAGTAAAGCATGCGGAAAAGATGTTCCTTATGAGATTAAGCCAAGACGGGCAGGAGATATTGCAACCTGTTATGCAGATGCATCACTGGCAAAGAAAGAGCTTGGCTGGGAAGCCCAATATGGTATTGATGAAATGTGTGAAGATTCCTGGAGATGGCAAAGCCAGAATCCAAATGGATATGAGGATTAAATATGGGAAAAATTATTTTTATTGATGTGGATGGAACACTGGTTGATTATGAGGGTAATATCCCCGGTTCAGCAATTACTGCAATTAGAAAAGCGAGAGAAAATGGGCACAAGGTTTACATAAGTACAGGACGCAGTAAGGCAGAGGTATATAGTGACATATGGGACATTGGTCTTGATGGTATGATTGGTGGTAATGGAAGCTATGTAGAAGACCAAGGAACTGTTATTATGCATCAATTAATCACACTAGAGGAATGCAAGCATATTGTGGACTGGCTTCATGAAAAGAAATTAGAGTTTTATTTGGAAAGTAATAATGGATTGTTTGCAAGTGAGAATTTTGAGACAGGTGCAATTGATGCTATTCGTATGTATTCTTCCAGAAAAGGAAAAGAAAATGCTGATGCCATTCAGGTAAGGGATGTATTTCCTGATATGATTTTTGGTGGTGAGCTTTATCGTGATGATTTGAATAAGGTTAGCTATGTATTGTCTTCTTACGATGATTATCTTGCGGCGTGTAAAGAGTTTCCTAATCTTCAAAACGGTACCTGGGGTGGAGCGGGAGAACTTGCACTATTCGGAGATATTGGTGTGAAAAATGTAACAAAGGCCAATGCGATTATGAAACTGCTGGATTACCTGCATGGGGATATAAAAGATACCATTGCCTTTGGTGACGCGAAAATAGATATCCCTATGTTTGAATGCTGTAATTATAGTGTATGTATGGGTAGTGGTGGAGATGAAGCAAAAGCTGCTGCAGATTATATTACAGATGATGTGGACAAGGATGGTTTATTTAAGGCGTTTGAGCATTTGGGGTTGATATAGTGGCAAAAGAAGAATCGTTAAGGTGCAAAATTTTCACCTTAAACGAAAAAGTAATCCCCCTTTTTTATACACAAAGTAATTATATTTTTATGAGATTACTTTACAATATCGAATATCGATGTTATGATAAAAACATCGATATTCGATATTTTTTTGGAAGGAATGATGATTATGGCAAGAAAAAAATTTCAGACATTAACAGAGCAAATGTACTACATATTATTAGCGCTAACGAAGGAATGCTGCGGGGTTGATATTACGGAAAGTGTCCGGGAGATAACCCATGGACGAATTATAATTGGACCGGGAACCTTGTATTCTTTGTTGGCTGATTTTGAAAAAGAGGGGATTATTGAAGCAACAAAAACAGAGGGCCGCCGAAAAAGCTATATCATCTCTGCAAAGGGAAGAGAATTACTGAATCAGGAATATGAGCGTTTAAGACGGCAGGTAGAAGAAGGACGGCAATTTTTTGAGGTTGCATTTGCGTAAATGTATTTTGTTAAGTAACGAGTACCATTTCCTTTATGTAATTTGTCGAGTTATAATCCGGTGAAAATGATGGGGAGTATAGAAAATTATGAAAAAAGATAAGAATAAAAAGCATACATTGCATCCGATTCCTGTATATGAATTGGGGGCAATTAGAGAATATTTGGAGAAAATGGCAAGAAAGGGCTGGATGTTTGAAGGATTTCATCGCAATCTGTTTTCTTTTCAAAAAACAGCGCCTAAGGACGTTTATTTTTATGTAGATGTTTTTGAACAGGGCAGCTGGTTTGATACAAGAGCCGAGGAAGAAACCTTAGATTATGTTGAATATTGTGAAAATGCAGGCTGGAAATATGTTTGTACGAATGGAAAATTTCAGATTTTTTATACCGAGAATCCAAATGCCATTCCCATTGAAACGGACTTGAAAAAACGTCTTTCCTTAATTATGCAATTCACTTTTTGGTCGGATATCCTGCTTCCGTTGATTATGGTGTTAAATGGTTTGTTTTATATAATCAGTGGTTGTTATATGTTACATCAATATCCCGACATGATTTTTGAAGTAAGTGGGACACAGTGTTTTACTGCATTTGTATGGATTACATTGGGATTAGTAAAACTGGTCCAAATGGTTCGTTTATTTGATTTTTGGATTAGAAATCTGATTCGTCTTCATAAAGGGAAGGATATCTATTTTCATTCTTTACGAACTGTGGATGTGTATTCCCTTTTCAATGTTTTCGTTTCCGTAGGAGCATTGATCTTATCAATTGTTGGAATGGCATATATCGACGCAAAATTAGCCATTATTTTTTCACTTGGAATGACTTTGGTTTTGTTTGTTACAGCATATTTCAGTAGCAAAACAGACAGGAGAAAACGTAGTAGAAAACAAAATATAAAAAGAATGATTGTAGGGACAATGGCAGGTGTAATTATTGGCTGTTTCATTCCAATTCTATTGGTAGGATATTTTCTGACAGGACCTTTATTTGGGGATAATGCTCAATATACAGAAATTGATGAAAATGGGGATAAAGTATATTATTTATATAGCCAGGATGAGATACCCTATACTTTGGAGGATGCAGGTTACACATTCAATGATGATGGATTCAGAGAATCCTCTTATATTGTTACAAATGGAATTATCAGTAAAGATTATAGTTATACGGATTCATATTGTGAGACAATAGATGGGGATTGGATATACGGGATTCAATATGAAAAAATGGAGTTTCGAAGTAAAAAATGGTGTGCATACTGGTTGCAGCTTCTTTTAGAGAATCCGGAGAATCACTTGGAGGAGCGAAAAGATATCGCCGACCATTGGAATTCCAAAACTGCATATCTGCGTATTTATGATTATGAAGGGGCAACGGAAGAAGATAGTGAACTGATTATCCTATATGATGATTATTGTTACATGGTAAGTATGAATATGAATGATCCTAAGTTGGTTAAGAAGATTTTTGGCAGTAACAAATAGGAATAGGCATGTTTGATATATTTATTAGCATATGGACGTATTTTTACGGAAATATTCATACATACTATTGATGAATGCAATTATGCGAATTATGTATGTTGGAGGTTCTTATGAAAAATACAGAAAAAAAGAAACCGGTTGAGACCATGCCAAAGGGGATATGGGAGGCAAGCAGACCGGATGAGGATGATGTTGCAAAGAATGTGAGTACCACCACAACGGACTTACAGGGGAACGGATATCCCAACAAAGATGTGTTGAGTGAAAAGAGATAGCAAGGAAGAAGTAGTGTTTTACTACTTCTTTTTTCTTCACACCTAAAAAAGTTTGTTTCACAACTTATTGTTGATGTATAAATATATCTAAAGTATTACTTAATCCTTGCCGATACATAAATTAGATAAGCATAAATATAATATTTTATAAGAAGAAAAGGATTTCGGATTGTAGTT